>JAJDAE010000016.1 GCA_029262035.1 Candidatus Zhuqueibacterota bacterium | reverse complement strand
CGTATGGTGGGACACTGGTTTTCCACTTTCAGTTGAAGACATCACCGCCGGCGTACCTCGCGACTTCATGTTAGAACAAAATTATCCGAATCCATTCAACCCAAGCACCAAGATATCATTCGTAATTCCGGATGATGGATTTGTGAAAATGAAGCTATATAATGTCCTGGGTCAGGAAGTGGCCACGCTTGTGAATACTTCCCTGATATCTGGCAGTTATGTTGTTGATTTTAACGGCGCTCATTTGTCCTCCGGTATCTACGTTTACAAGCTGGAAGTTAATGGTACCGTTGAGTCTAAGAAAATGGTGCTGGCTAAGTAATATAGCTTTCTTCAAAAAGAAGCAATAACTTTTAAGCGTAATTATAAAAGGCGTGGGATGAATTTCTCACGCCTTTTTTTTATAAATGAGTGAATAATTACTTGATTTAAAGATTCAAACTTACTAAACTAAAAAGTGTTAAAAAAAACATAATTGACTCATCTTCAAATAATTCAAATTTTATTTTTCTAATAAAACATAAAACCCGATATGAAAAGAAGCCTTGTTTTTGGTGTCTTGTTTCTCTCTACCCTGACTTTAGTATTTAATTGTAGTAAAACTAAAGATCCGGTCTCCGCAAATCGAAATCCTGGGTTATCCGTTCATCCGGAAGCTTTTTTAGAACCCGGTTCAGCCGATTTTCACGGCAAAACTATAGCGGCAAATAATTGGAACTTAGCGGTCTGTCAGGAGTGCCATGGCACGGACTATTCAGGCGGAATTGCTGAGAACTCCTGTCTAACCTGTCATGAAAATTCTCCAGAAGACTGTGTAGTTTGTCACGGTGGAACAGATAACATAACCGGCGCACCGCCTGAGGACTTAGCCGGCAATACCGATGTTAGCGCACGCGGTGTTGGAATGCACACGATACATTTAACCGAAAGTTCGCTCAGCACGGCTATTGCTTGCCAAAGCTGCCATGTTGTTCCCAATACATTTAATGCATCTGGCCACATTGATTCTAACTTGCCGGTCGAACTCACTTTTAGTGGTTTAGCGCTAACGGGGGGCGTCAACCCTGCTTGGGACACAAACAATCTAACTTGCGCAAACTCATACTGCCATGGTAACTGGAGCCTGGCAAAATCAGAATCACGGTCAGGCTTTATTTACTCTGAAGATAATATGACAGGCAATAATGCCTCACCAATCTGGACGGATGCCACAAGTGCTGCATGCGGTACATGTCATGGATTGCCGCCAAACGGTCACAATCCTTTTGCCCTAACTGCCTGTTTTACTTGTCATGGTACAGTTATTGATGCAAATGGAACCATAATAGATAGCACGAAACACATAAACGGCATGGTTAACGTATTCAGTATGGAATACCCCATGTTTTAAATAAAAAACTATACGGAGAAAAATAACAATGAAAAAAATCAATTCAATATCGACAGTAGTTTTTATTTTAATGCTCACAGTTTCTTTTGCGATTGCCCAAGACAAAAAACCTGCGAAGTTTGGTGGTGTTAAAACATGTAAAGCTTGCCATTTAGCTAAAAAAAGTGGTGCCCAATACAAATTATGGAAAAAAGGTTCACACGCCAGTGCTTTTGAAACCTTAAAATCACCCGCCGCCCAGGAAATTGCCAAAGCAAAAGGTCTTGGAGATCCATCTACAGAAGCTGCATGTTTAAAATGCCATGTTACTGCTCACGGTGTTGCAGCTGAATTAATAGGCCCCAAGTATACCATGGAAGAAGGGGTTAGCTGCGAAAGCTGTCATGGCGCCGGTTCGAAGTATAAAGGCAGAAAAGTTATGAAAGATATTTATACAGGAAAAGTTGATGGCGCCACTTTGGGCTTGATAGAGCCAACTGAAGAAGTATGTGTGACCTGCCATAACGAGGAAAGCCCTACGTATAAAAAGTTTGTATATGAAGAACGTGTAAAATTGATAGCGCACCCTACACCTAAGAAAACAAAATAGTTCTATTTTACAGCGTAATTGGTTATCAATCCAAAAGGAAAGTAAATTGCGAAAATATACATGGATTTTGTTTGCACTTTTGTTGCCCTTACAGCTAAATGCTCAATCGTTTAACACCAGGTTTTCAACAACTTTTTATTCATATGAACGCCATCTTTCGGATTCTGAATCACAAAACCATTTACGATTGTACCAAAACGCGCAAATCACAGTTGGAAAAATGGCCGGCAACAGGCTTTCTTTTCACTTTTATGGTTTGTTAACTCAGGATTTAGCCGAATCAGCGGATGATGATCCAATCCCCAGACTCTACAATACTTATTTTCAATGGCGCGAACGAAAAGGCGTTTTGCAAAGAATCAAAGTCGGACGACAGCGAGTTTATTCAGGAGTTGCTTATGGCTCAATCGATGGTGTGGATGTAAACTTGCGGCTTGGCAAAGGCATCAAACTTGGCGGCTATGTTGGCACGCTTGTACCTTTTTCAACCAAAATTGAGACGTCTGATTGGGATGAGGGACATTCTTTTGGATTGCGCTTGGGAACGAATAATCTTTTCGGCACCAGAGTGCTTTTAAGCTTTATGCAGCGCAACAAAGAACCTGTGGACTATGAAGCACCCGGGCGGTACACCCAAAAGATTATTGAAATAGAAAGCCTGGCACAAAGAGTCGCCGGAATTGATGTTTATAGAAAGATAACCAAAACCTTAAATGCATACGGCAGGTTTGATTACGATCTGGAACAGGAACGAGTCCGCCGTGCACAATTTGAATTGAAACTCGCAGCAACCGCAAAGCTGGAGTTAGCAGCAGACTTTTATCATCGTGCACCGTTTATAGAAGCAAATTCAATCTTTGCGGTTTTTGAACAAAGCACGACGCAAGATGTTGGCTTGAGGGCAAATTATCGCCTCGCTCAGGGTTCATTTATTACCGGGAATTTTGGCTACCAAATTTATGATGGTGATGAAGCTTTGCGCTTCGGTTTCGGTCTCAGAAATAAGTACGGCTCCCTTGGCTACAATTTTAGAAAGGGATATGGCGGCCAAAATAACGGCATTTATGCCAGCACAAGTTACCCGGTTACGCCCCAAATTGCATTACTCGCAAGTACAGGTTTTTCACGCTACAGCTTGTTTAACGAAGACGCCGATCTCAACACTTCATTGACTGGCAGCGTTGGTGTGAATTATCGCCATAATAAGCTATTTTCGCTGAACGTTTTGGGACAAGGTATCAGAAATCGTTTTATGAGTAGTGATTTCAGATTGATGGTAAAAGCAAATTATTGGTTTTTACATAATTAGTATACTGTTGAGCTTCCTTTAGGGGATGTAACAAAAGTTAGTAGTTGGCTCTTTACATTGTGTAAAAAAAATTAGAATACTTCGAGGAAGTCTATGCATAAGAACCACTGGTTAATTGTATTGTTCTGCACCCTTGGCTTAAGTTTGTTTTTGTTTTCGAAAGAAAACACTGTTCGCAAACAAGATGTCATTAAATTCTCACATAAATTTCACCAGGAAGAGGCAGAAGCTGCCTGTACTGATTGCCATGTGAAAGCTGAGGATAGCACCATGCTTTCGGAAAACCTGCTTCCCGGAAAAGAAGAATGTGAAGCCTGCCACGATGTTGAGGATGAAGAAACATGTACAACCTGCCATTTTGAAGATGAAGAAACCATGATGGCTTTGCCGGTTCTTGAAAACGATTTGGTTTTCAACCACAAGTCACACGTGGGAGAGCAAGGATTGGATTGTGAAAGTTGTCACAAAAATCTTGCCCAAGTGGATTTTGCTGATGAACATAGCAATCCCAAAATGGAGGACTGTTCAAGTTGCCATAATAATGAGCAAGCATCCTTAGAATGTGCGGTTTGCCATAAAAGCACTCTTAATTTACGTCCGATTGATCATTCAGCCGACTTTTTAGTATCGCACAAAAACATCGCACGCTTCGACCAGGAAGATTGTGCGGTTTGCCATACCCGGCACGATTGTGCAGACTGCCACGATGGCGCGGCAGTATTTTCAACCACTATTGGTGCCAAAACCGATATTCAATCTCCATTATTCCCTTCGACTTTTACGGGTACATCCGGTTTAACGCTTTCCAAGGTTCATACTTTAAACTTCAGGGCAACACATGGCCTTGAAGCAGCAGGACGTTCGCAGGAATGCGTTGTTTGTCACGATACGCAAGACTTTTGCCAGACTTGTCATGAAGCGGAGGGTGTTGATGTTGCGGGCAAACCCATTTGGCACCGAGGTGGGGATTGGGGCGCTTTAGCAGGTGTTGTTGGGACCGGCGGTGGCCGACACGCAGACTTAGCGAAGCGTGATATGGAGATGTGTGCTGCATGTCATAGCACAGCAGGCGATGACCCTACCTGTTTACTATGTCACACAGATTTTGATGGCGTGCAGGGTACAAACCCTAAAACTCACGAAAGCGGTTTTGCCAATCGATTTAGTGAAGATGACAGCTTCCACGATGATAGCGCTGCAATGTGTTATTCATGCCATACAAACACAGAGCAGGCGGGTTTAGGATTTTGTGGTTATTGTCACGAAGCAAAGTAAAACAGAGAGAGACCAAAAAAAAGGGGTTAAATCTGAATCCAATCAGCTTCAACCCCAAAATCTTAATTTATTACTATCTATAAATTTGTTTTATCAAAATCTGCTTTAGATACAAATTTTGTTAGATTTCTGCCATCATCAGTTTTACCTTTGAAAGCATATCTTTCTTTTCCTGGTTCCCCGTATTTTACCTTGTCAACAACTTCCACTTCTACTTTCTTCCGAAGTTTAACATCATAAAAAGTTGATTTCATTTTAAATCCTCCTTTGATAAATAAAAATAGTACTGTTATATAATCTGAAGTTTTAAGCTGATTTGAACGTGTGAAGGTAGCAATAATAACTTCCTTAGTCAAATCTTTTTTGTAAAATGAAAAGAAATTAATGGGACACAAAAATCAAGCCTTAGGACAATAAACAACCTCAAAATATACATATTGCATGATTTAAAATCGGTAATTTAAGCTACACTACAGTTCCATCCAGATGGTTTTAGATTATAAATTAGACTTATCATTTCAATTAAAAACGGGATGAAATTTTTAGAGAAATTTATGTATCATTCTTACACTTTCTTCCTTAATCTTTCAAGGTGAGGAAAAATGATTTTCATCATTGGTTTCCCTCATTATATAACCCGAACACTGCCCATGCAGGTAAATTCTCCCAAAAATGATTCTTGCTCAGTAAGTGCCTCACACGACTCATCCAGTTTACTAAACCTTTCAGCAAACTCGGTTTTACAGGCATCATGCATAGGTTTTGAAAGCCAGTAATCGATAGTCACATAACGCGTTTTACTTTTTATATCCTTATGTAGTTCGGTACCGAGATAACCATCTGCCTGCTGAAAAAGCCTCACCCAATTACCATCAGGGCCATGCTTATCCTCAAACTCGAGCAGTAAATCTTCTTTAACTTTATATTCCCAAACATACATGAACATATTTTTATTGTCCCTTACTAAAATCATTTTTTTTGTTTTCTTATCTATATTATAATGACCTCAGAATTAACCGAATTTGTCAGAAAGCACTCTTCATGCGCCATATCGTGGAGTCGCCTTATTTCATCCGGTGCCGGCACGGTCCCATTATTGAACAAAACGATTGGTCGCAAAATCAATCGTGTAATCGCCAATCGCGATTGAGCATTCTTTCGTAGAAACCCGACCGCGCTATCACAATATTTTTCAACTATAATTCGCTTACGTGCACAGATAGCAAGAAATGTCAACATATGGCAACTTGATAACGACGCCACAAACGCTTCTTCCGGATCGATACAACTGCTGTTACCCATAAAAAATGGCGATGCAGATGCAGCAAGCGTAACTTCATTATCAAATTGCCACTTGTGTTCACGGTTGTAATCTGCGTAAGAAAAAGACTGCGTATCTTTGTTCCAACTTATTTCAGCCCGATGCTCAGACATTATACCTCCTTAATCTTTAGAAATAAATGATTATCCTTCTAAATATACTCTTGCCAGTTGCCAGTTAAAATCGGCCGTATCAAACACCAGCTCGAAACAATCCGGCGTATTGGCAGTAACCGAAAAATGAAACTGCCGGCTCAGTCCCTCCATGACTGACCAGGAACTATTAACACGCGTGATTTTGTAAACTGCACCCTTCCACTTAAAACGCAATGGATGCAACCGACCTTGTTGAAAAAAAGTGATCACTTCGATGGCCTCATGTATTTCTTCGTGCGACATGCCTCTGCTGCGAATCCCATTTAAATTTTAACCGGTAAGACGTAGCACTGCCTCTCTGAAAAAAACAGTTGGAATTTTCAGACTCTGGAAATGCTAAAATTTTATAATTAATTTACAGACTGTCGGATCAGTGCAATAACCTTACCCTGCACAGACCATTCTTCCGTAGGTCGGATATCGGTGTATTTGGTATTTTCCGGTTTCAAATAGCGGTCTTCACCATTATTGACAAATCGTTTAACCGTGGTTTCATTACCAATCAGCGCAACCACAATATCCCCGTTGTTTGCATAATTTGTATGCTGCACCACAACAAGATCATCTTCATGAATGCCCGCATTAATCATACTATC
>JAJDAE010000150.1 GCA_029262035.1 Candidatus Zhuqueibacterota bacterium | reverse complement strand
GGCTGAAGTTTGCTGATGTACTCATTTACTTTATTTTGAACTCTTTCCAGAATTATCGGAGCAGAGCTGGCGGAAATTACGACCACTGCTTTTTCTATTTCAAAATTATTAAAGACTATTTGCTGAAAACAGATGCCGCGAAAATGCTCGGTAATGGTGCCGCGATCGCGGTTGCCCAATGCCTCGGCCGTTTTACTTATTGCCGAATATGAAAATTCAAATTTGCGCAAAGACTCTAAAATTTGCTCTTCGAAAGATTGAAACTCCGGCGCTGTTTTTTTCTTTATTTCGTGGCTCCGAATTTCCGCCGGCAAATCTTTCTCCCGGATATTTTCTCTATTCTCGCTTTGCGCGATAATAGCTGAGCGGCGAACCACATTTTCTAATTCACGTACATTGCCCGGCCACGCGTAACTTTTCATAGATTTCATCCCTTGTTCCGAAAACCCGCTTACCCCATCATAACCATGTTTTTTCAAAAAAAATGAAGCGAGCAGCGGGATGTCGTCAAGCCGTTCTTTAAGGGCAGGTAGATTGATTGGGAAACCGTTTAAGCGGTAGAAGAGATCCGATCTGAATTTTTCACTTGCCACTTCAGCCTGAATATTTTTGTTGCATGCGGCAATTACCCGCATATTAACACGGATGGTTTGTTCGCCGCCAAGCCGCTCAAATGTCCCCTCCTGCAAAACCCGCAACAGCCGCGCCTGAAATGCCGGGCTGGTTTCAGTAATTTCATCCAAAAAAATTGTACCGCCATCTGCGAGTTCAAAGCGGCCCTTGCGCCGGTTCTGTGCGCCGGTAAAACTACCTCTTTCATGCCCGAAAAGCTCGCTCTCAAGCAGGGTCTCCGGCAACGCGCCGCAATTTACAGCAACAAATGGCTTCTCGCTGCGGTCGCTGCTTTTGTGAATGGCGTTGGCAATCATTTCCTTGCCGGTTCCGGTCTCGCCCAAAATTAAAATCGGGATATCATCCTTTGCAACTTTTGAAACAAGTGACAGCGCCTCATTCAAGATGCTTGATTCTGAGCAAATGATGTCGGTGAATTCCGGTAAACTTCTGGTTGGTTGGTCATCCTGTACATGCTGTTTGAGATCGCGTGTTTGTTTTTCGAGCCGGACAATTTTTTGCCTTTGTTCTTCAGTCGTTTGATTGAGTTGCTGGGAAACCACAGTTTGATCCAGTAATTGCATTTGCAGAGTCTGCAGGGTCTCCTGCGCTTCGTTGAGTTCGCTTTCCTTTTTGGCGATCTCAGCTTCAATTACTGCCTTAATGGAGGTCTCATCGGACTTTTCCTGCTTTGCCTTCTGCTGTAAGGCAACAATAAAAATGATAGTTGTTGCGAGGTAAGGGTTTAGAATCTGCACAACAAAATTCCCCCAACTCAAAGCGATCTGAGACATCACAAAGAGTCCCGCCAGAACGCCCGCGCAAATGAGGAATGCCTGGCGGAATCCAAAGGTCATAGTGACTTGCCAAATCCCCAAAACTAAGGCTGCCAACAAAACTAATTGTAAATAGGTTGGGACTTCCCTGAGGTAATTTTTTGAGATGATATTTTCCGCTACAGTTGCATGAATTAATCCGGAAGGTAATCCATCACTGAAAGGGGTGGCAAACAGATTCGGCAGGCCGGGCGCTGTAATGCCGATAACCACTATTTTGTTTGCAAAATTCAACGAGTCTGGGTTGGTTTCAAATTGCTGCAATACGTCAATGAAGCCGCTGGCGTTGATTTTGTCGAGGCCGCCAAAATGGTTCAGATGCAGCCGATTTTTTGAGTCTACCGGAATATCAGCCAACTTCACATTTGAAAAAGCCCGGGCAATTTCGAAACCAAATGAAAACGATGGTTCCGAATCCGTAACAATTGATAGCGGGACTTTGCTTGCATCCACCCCTAAATTGCTAAAACCGACTGCTTTGCTTTTTTCTTTGAAATCGCTAATGGGGTAAACAGGATCTGCACCGGTAAGTAAATCAGCGCCTTTCATCAAACTTAAAAATGAAAAAGGCAGAACAACTCTACCGCTGTTTTGGAGAAAGCCCGTTAAAATTTCATCGTATTCCGGGAATCTTGGATCCGGCGTATCGAACAAGATATGAAATGCGATAACTTTTGCACCGAGAGAACTTAAAGCATGGGTCATGTAGCCGTAATAATCGCGTGTTATTGGCCAACCACCCAACGCGTTTATATCTTCAGCGCCAAGATAGACGAAGACGAAATCATCGCTTAATTGCCGTTCCCCACGTATTTTTAATTGTAAATTTGTAATTGAATTTTCAATTGGCTCGGCCCAATTACTCAACATCAAAAACGCAAAAATACCCCAAATAATGAAGGCTAAACCAAGGTGTTTTTTTGATATTTGAATATTCATAAACTAACGGTTTAGAACCATTCTTCTTACTTGAATTGATTCAGAAGATGAAAGTTTGTAGAAATATATACCGCTTGCGACATGACCACCCAAAGAATTCTTGCCATTCCAACTTACTTTATATTGCCCCGGAGTATGGTACGCATTTGTTAGTATATTTATTTTCTTTCCAAGAATATCGAAAATTTCAATTCTAAGTAAGGCAGCAGATTTCACTTCATACTTAATTGAAGTAGACGGATTAAATGGATTCGGGTAATTTGGGAAAAGCTGAAAATTGGCAACAATTGGAGTTTCATCAATTCCGGAAGTCAGGTCGAGGCTGTTCAAAAAGTCGCGGTACGAAGATGAAAAAGAATTGTTACTACTGACATCCCAATTTATGGACCAGGTCATAAGGCCGCGAAACTCCGGATAGCCCGTTGCTTTGGAAAGAACATAATTTCCTCCATAGGCTTCTGCTTTAACTAAATAATTCACAGCATCTTTTATGAGTTCCGCTTCGGTAAAACCGCTGGAAGCCGCGTTACCGGTTGCAGGCAGTCCTATCAAAACCTGACTTGGTAATAGTGGTTCAAAAAAAATATTCTGATTATTACGGCCGACACTAAATCCTGCAAGTAAGGCTTCCGCCATAGCAACATGAAAATCGCTGGTAGCCGGTTGATAAAGGTTGCCATCTCTTCCAAACATGGAGCCCGTATTATAGTGCTGGACATGAACATAGGTCAACTTATCACGTAAAGCATGAATTACAGGCAAGTATGCGCCAAAAATACCCTGGTATGTTGTATAGCCTCCTTGCACAAAAGCGGTTTCAGGAGCTGCGGACAAAATAAAGTCAGAAGCATAGTTAGCCAGGAGCAAGTCAACGGCTTTGATAAAGTTAGTAATCGATGGACTTGTAGGACTGCGGAAATCAGAGTCGCCGTTTTCCAAAGAAAGAGAAGCCCCTTCAAGGTCAATGTCCATTCCGTTAAAGCCGTACGTATCGATAATCTCTTTCATTGAAGCCACGAAGCTGTTAACAGCATTTGTGTCGATGAGCTGTACTGGGGAAGTTGCTCCACCAATTGAAATTAAAACTTTTTTCCCATTATTTTGTAATAGCTGTATATCGTTCTTAAACACCTGCTTATCAGGATAAATAGCCGGATCGGGGCTAAATTGCATTTGTCCGCCTGATGCCCCGGAAATAGCAAAAGAAACATTGATAACGTCGTATGCAGGCGGTACTTCAGACAGTGGGATTGCACCGGCGGAATTTATAAAATTATGCCAATAGCCTACAAGTATTTTTGAAGGTAAATTGTCTTGAGCACCACTAAGGTTATCTATAGTCATACTTTTAATAAAAAAGCAGATGAAAGCGATATAAACATATTTTTGTAATCTCAATAAAGTGCATCCTATTTTCGGTAAAAAATTAGCTATGTCAGTAAATTACTAAATATGTTTCCATATTAGAAAAAAAATTATTATTTACAATGTATTTAATTTATGAATGACGGCTTACGGTTATCTATGCAAAAACTGGTATTACTTTTCTTTCTCAGCATCGCCTACACTAATGTAGCTGCCAATTCCCAGATATTTATCAGGATCAATCAATTAGGATATACTCCTCAAGAGAACAAAGAATGCGTGATTCTTTCAAAACGGGATCTAAGTGGATTTCCATTAAGCATTATTGATTCACAGAGCAGGACTTCCGTTTTTCAAGTTAAGCTATCTGAAAGTGTTGGTAGTGTTGGTGATTTCAACTATTGCTATCGTGCAGATTTTTCGAGTCTGAAATCAACTGGAAAATATTTCGCCAGAATTCGCTTGAGTAATTCACCTGAGTTTCGTATCGGTGAAAATTTCTATAATCCTTTGGTCGACTCCTTGCTGTTATTTTTTAAGGTGCAACGATGTGGAAATACACAACCCTATTTGCACCAGGCCTGCCATCTTTTTGATGCAACAAATCTTATTATTGATGGTCGTAAGTTTAACAAACAAATTGATGTGACCGGCGGCTGGCACGATGCAGGTGATTTTACCAAGTTTCTCAATACGACCGCATATTCAACTTATACTCTTCTTTTCGCATATCTATTTGATCCAATCAAGTTCAGAAATGATGTTGATGCAAATGGCATTCCTGATATTTTAGATGAAGCAAGGATTGGACTAGACTGGCTATTGAAAGTGAACTATGAAAAGTTCAAACTTGTAACGCAAATTCAGGATTTGCGTGATCATAGCCAGGGTTGGCGATTACCCGAGAGAGACCGCCTTTCTTTAGACCGTCCGGCTTTTGTAGGCATGGGGAAAAATCTAATTGGAATCTACACCGCTACCATGGCTTTAGGGTATCGCGTGTGGAAAGACATTCCGAACCAATTCTCGTTTGCTGATAAATGCCTTACAATTGCCGAGAACCTTTACTCCATTCACCAGGAAGTTCCGAATTTGGACAACAGCGGTACGGGCGCTTACCGCGACACGCGATATTTAGGGAAAATGGCTCTCGGTGCTGTTGAGTTATATTTGTCTACAGATAGAGAACAGTTCCTGGTGGATGCTAAAAAGTTTGGCACTAAGGCCGGGGCAGATTATTGGTGGAGCTGGGGGGATATCAATGCATATTCGCACTATCGCCTCGCTAAAATCGATACAAATTTCAAACAGTATTTGTATAAGAATTTAATTTTTTTTGAAAAGAAAGCGAACAAGAATTTATTCGAAGATGCAATACAAGATACATGGGGCACAAACAGTACGATTCTTGGCGTCGCCTTACAGGCAATTTTATGGAAAGATTTAACCGGAGATACCAGATTTGATGATTTGGCTCGAAAGCAACGGGACTATGTTTTAGGCAAAAATCAATGGGGGATAAGTTTTATTTATAACATCGGTACAGACTACGCTAAAAATTTTCATTCTCAAATTGCCTACTTTAATAATGGCAGGTTACCGGGCGCTGTTGCTGCCGGTTCTATCAGTAGGAATAAACTTTCAGGGTATTCGCTGAATTATGAGAAACCGGATAAATACGAGCTATTTCAAACTGATAATGCGGTGTACAGAGATGATAGAATGGATTATGTAACAAATGAGCCGACAATTACCGCAAATGCTACGGCGGTTTTTGTTATGGGATATTATGCCGGACTTAAATAGTTATGTCAGTTAGTATTTAGAAGCGTTTGATTCGAATAGTCAGAAAATGCCCCGCCCTCAACGAACCCGCGTACGCGATAGATATATGTAGCGTTTGCATTAATTGTTGAATCGGAATAAGCCGTTACATTCTCCCCAACTTTGCCAATTTCAGCAAAAATACCGGTCAGGCTGTTTTTTCTTTCTATCCGGGTTTCTATTTCAAAAATGCTGTTGTCTCTCCAGGTAAGATTTATTACACCTGCATTCGCATCGTAGCTTCCGTCGAGATTCGAGGGTGCATTGATATCAAAAGTTAAGGTACTTATTGAGACTGTGTTTGACCAAGGTGATTGGCCGGATTGCCCCAATGCTGCAATTCGGTAAGTATAAGCGCTATTTGAAAATAGGTTTTCGCGGTCATCGTATTGATTTGTATTTGGAGATATGTTTGCAATGTTCTCATAAATTGTCCCACTCGCAATCTTTCTTTGAAGGACAAATGCTAATTCATTTTCGGACTTATCTTCCCAGGTTAATCGTACCCAGTTCGTTCCAAAGGCGGTAGCAGATAAATTTTCCGGCGCAGGTAATGCGTTAAGGTTTAGTTCCGTTGTACTAATTTCCTCTGACTCCGAAAATGTAAATGTGTTAAAAGCTCTTACTTTATATTTGTAGATATGAGTTGGGTCGGGAATGGTATCATTGGTGCTGATACTTCCTTGCGGCAAAGTTTGAACTCTCAAGTAATCCAAATCATTTTGCTGCCGCCAAAGCTCAAACCCCAATTCGTCATTTGAATTGTCATGCCATCTAAGGTTAAGAATTGTATTTGTTAATTTGGCGATTTCCAAATTATCAGGCGCTACAGGTGGGATAAGATTTTCTTTTACAAAAACATTATTCATCGTAACACTTTTTGTAGAGTTACCGCCTAAATCAAATGCAACCAGGTAATAGTTAAATTTTACATCCTTAAAACTGTTATCGAGCTCCAAAAAAATCGCAGGGCGTGCCCCATCGGCATTTAACGCATATTTTGAATGAAAACGGTCATTAAAAAATAATTCAATTGATTCAATACCCTGATCGTCATTTGCGTCATATATGATTTCAGTTGCACCTGCCAGAATGGTGTCATTGGATGCAGGTGCAAAGACATTTACAGTAGGCAGAACGTTATCCGGGGGGATACTCGCTGTGGGACTTACGCAACGAACAATCAAATGTGTGAATAAAATAAGAATGATTAACTTCGAACTGTGCACAAGAGTTGTTTTTATTTTTGGCTGCATTTTAATATCAGATATTTATGTTGTCAAAATCTATAAAAAGCGAGAGTGTTTCACCGCCTTTCATACCTCTTAAATAGACTATCAATTGAAAAGATTCGTTGTCGAATTCATACTCAGGGATTTTTGCACCAATTTGGTCTGAAGAAAGGACAATATTGGTCACAAGTTTATTGAAATTTATACGGGCAATGCAGTTATTAATCTCATTTTGTCCGGAATTGGAAAACTCCACAGCAATTCTTCTGCTGCTCCTAACCGTATAAGCGATTTCTAATACTTTTTGTGAGCGCCACCAGTTTTTGATTTCTTCCGGAGTGGTTAACCAAATATTCTTGTCACGGATATACTCAACTATTTCCGACAGGACACCCACATTTTGAGGTTGCAACTGGTATTCCGGGTGAAGCCGCAATACATAAAGACCCGACAAAAAATGGATAGCATTAATATCATCCTTGTAGGTGTCCAGTTGAAAGTCCTTCTTATTAAGGCCATACTTGTCAATGATTTGATAATCATCCCTGACCGAAATCGGTAAAGAAACGACAACATCTTTTCCTTTGATCTCAACATCCGGCATTGTCCATTTTCTGATAGAATCTGTAAAAATATACTGAAAATCCGCATTTATTAAAGCATGCACGGAATTCTGATCATATGAACCATATATTGGAGCGGCGCCCTTAATTTTTCCTTTTATTATTTTTTCGATAACATTTTTGGTTCGTTTCAAATTGGTAAGCTGCGTGTTATAATCATAAAGTAAAACTTGTCGCTCTTCCTCTGAGGTTATAGAGCCCAAATCAACAATAGCAGCAATGTCACCGTAATCCTCAAGGCTGGCAACCAAAGAAGGGGCTTCTAATGAGAACGCCTCGTCAATGAAAAAAGTAACCGGAATTGAGTCGGTTTCTATGATTTTTAAAGTTTCTTTTATATTAGGATTGTCCGATGTCAGGAATGGTGTAATCACTGCGGCAGAAGAATATGGTGCAGGCCAAATGTCCAGGAGCATGGTAGGCACATTAAATAACCAATTCAGGGAATTTTTGAAAAATTTTCCAAAAACAACGTAATCTTGGTCAACCCCCGTGATGGCATCAATTTCAAATCCCATCCAAATAAATTTCCCCTTGCCATAATTACCCGAAACAATTCCCGCAGATTCATCAAGTTCACCTGAAAAAGAAACATCGTCGGTTTCAACGGTTTGCCAAAACCCGATTTGTGTGATACGCTTTTCAACTGCCTGACAAGAAATGGGCCTATCCCACGTAGAAATTCGAAATGAGTATCCAGCAGGAATACCTGTGGTAAGTGATAACCCCCCTTTAACTCTCTGCGCTGCATATTGTATTTCAGGGCTAATCTCCTTAGTAAAGTGCAACCCAAATATCTCAGTTAAGAATCTCCAGCCCCGCCACTTCCCATCTTCAGTAAAAGATGCTGTACCACTTGTAGCAAAGACACTCCCGCCATTCTCAATAAATCGTTTAAGTTGTACAATCTCTTTGTTACTCATCGCTTTAGCGCTAGGCAAAACGATTGTTTTATATTTAAAATGAAGCCCGTTTTCTATTGCGCTATCACGAATAATATCGCATTCTCTACCTGAATCCTCAATAATATTTTTCCAAATTTCAACTGTGGAGGAAAACCACTTGCTGTTTTCCGGCAACATTTTTTCAGTGTAGTTGGAATGAAGTACAGCTACTGTTTGTGTTTTCGAGAAGAAGACCTTTTTCAGGTTTTCTTCGGTTGGCATAATTTCATGATTCTCAAAACGGCCGTAAACCTGGTGCAAAATCTGTAAAACAGAATATGTAGACAGGGCAAGAATAATCAGGCCCGAAAAGACAATATTGAGATAATTAACCTTGACTGACTTGGTTCTTTGTATTGCCATTATTTGTTTTGACCATTTTCATTTTTTGAAACCGGCACATAACCTTCGGCAGTATACCTCATGAAACGCGGTTCTTTTGGGGAAGCATTGGTTGCATTTTTCGGTTTCGGGTTTTCTGAAGCCGTTCCAGTGGTCTGACGGAATGAAGTTTGATATTCTGGCTGGTTTGGTGCCGTCGTTCCCATAGGTTCAGGCGTTACAAATTCAGCCTGAAAGACCTGGTTAGGTTGATTGTGCACAATTTTACCCCGGCTTTCTCTAATCTTATAGAGAATGTAAGCCGCAGTCGCAAATATAAAAGTCCCGATAGTTGAAACAAGAATAATAAACGCAAGTATTGGTATAATTTCCATTTTCTTCCTCGTATTTAGTTTGAAGACAATCCAACTCTTTCCAATTTTCCCCAATTCATTTCCATGCCAAGAAATTCTTCTACAGTGGCCGCCACTTTTGTAATATCAATTGTCAAAACAAAAAACAGCCGGTAAATAAATGCATAGGGCACCAAACGTAAATCCTCCTTGTCAATCGAAACACAATATAAGGCAGCCATAATATCTAAAAGCGCTATACTTATCCACCAAAGTGGGATTAAGTTGGACATACCATAAAAAACAGCAATAACGATAAAGAATAGATTGGCAAATATATTCATGTTAGGCCAAATGATGGCATCATAAAACATGGACCACAACACCACACAATTACGAATCCCTTTGGATGGAGCAAACAAAAAGTGCCGGTGTTTTTTGAGCGATTGTAAAAACCCACGCGTCCATCTATAGCGTTGCTTTAAAAGTTGATTGATGGATTCAGGCGCTTCAGTATAGGCCATTGCATTCGGCTCATAAACAATCTGCCAACCGGCCAATCTTACTTTCATGGTAAGATCGGCATCTTCCGCAAAAGTATCACTGGCATACCAGCCAGCCTCAACAATCGCTCTTTTACGAAAAAAACCTACGGGTCCGGGAATAATATTTACAATTTTTAAAAAACTCTGCGCTGCCCGAACCATATTTAGCCCTTC
This sequence comes from Candidatus Zhuqueibacterota bacterium, assembly GCA_029262035.1. Classification (GTDB taxonomy): domain Bacteria; phylum Zhuqueibacterota; class Zhuqueibacteria; order Oceanimicrobiales; family Oceanimicrobiaceae; genus JAJDAE01. Next base: position 16,459 of record JAJDAE010000150.1, on the reverse strand, counting down.
AACATATTCAAGTGCCTGTAAGTCGGTTAGCATTTGCTTTCGGTTTAAGACTTTTACGTTACCTGCAACTGCGCCAATTTTTGGATTTGCGAAATGTCGCATACCGTTTTTAAGCGTATTTTCAGATAAAATTGAATCTCCATCAACACAAAGTACGTATTCAGCATTTGAAAATTGTATTCCTGCATTCAGAGCAGTTGCCTTGCCGCCATTTTGTTTGTTGATCAATGTTACTTTTACCGGAGAAAATTTGCCTTCATGAAGACCAACCAATTGTTCGGCCACAGATATGGTTCCATCGGTTGAGCCGTCATTGACAATTATAATTTCATATTTTGGATAATTCAGGTTTAACAACGGCTTGATAGAATCTTCAATTACCAAGGCTTCGTTGTAGGCCGGCACAATTATCGAGATGAAAGGCGTAAAATCAAGGGGGGATTCAGCGGTATATTTTGATATGAATAAAAAGCTGGCGCCTAAGGTTCCCAGGTACCTCAAAATCAATAAAACCAGGAAGAAGAGCAAGGCGAATATTGATGCATTAACAATTAATCCGCCAACGGTTAACTTGGTGAATTGGATTGAGAAATATGTAATGATAAACATAACAACAGAGGCAGTTGAGGAAATTGCAATTAATCGTAGCAGTGGTGCTTCACGATCACCTTTCTGAATGAACTGTTCAACATTTTTTAATATAACTTTACTTTTGAATTTATTAGTCTCTGGTGCCATATCGAAGAAGTAGCCCTAAGTTAGTTTAGTATAATCGCCAATAAGCGCTAAGAGAAGCAGAAAAAAAGTTATAACTCGAATCGAACCGATAAGAACTGCCTATACTGGTTTTAGCATTTATAATTAATGACTTAGTTGCATTTAAATTAAACGAAGCATTAACCTGCCTAAGTAAAATGTCGAGTTCTGGCACATAACCTATCTTGGCGTTAAAGGTTAAGTCAAGATTCTTTTCCGAATCAGGAACCCATTCTGCCCAAATGCTATGCGAATTAAGGTTTTGTGGAGAATAATACAATCTTTGAGTACCATTGCTGCCAGGTAAAAAGGGAGATAAATATTTGTAATTTTGATATTGAGATTCATATCCAAGGGTGATTTTATCCCAAAGTTCTTTTCCCACTTTAACCATAACATCATTAGCAGCATTACCATCCGAAATAGAAAAATAACTAAAAGAGGATGATAGTTTCAGCTTTGATTTATTCTCGTAATTTCCGCTTACTTTAAAAAAGTTAATGTCTTGGCGAACATTTAACAGATACGGTGAATAAAGAATGAGCGCGGCATCGGTATTTTCATAATAAAAATTGGTGGAAAGTGTTTGATTAAAACGGTAATCTATACTTAAATCGCTAACACTTCGGCTGATTTGACCAAATGTATTTAAAACTCCAACCCCACCGCCAATGGATAAATCGCTTACGGGTTTTATGTAAAGTCTTCCCTTAAAAACCGTCAGGTCGCGTGTATCATTGGCTGAATTTATAGTTGCTTTTACCAGAGATGCACCACCGGTTATAAAGGTTGTAATGCCTATGTTAACTATCCCTCCCATGTGCCGAAGCCGAAAATCTTGATTGTCTGTATACTGGTTTGCAATCGGGTTAAAGGCAATGGGTTGAGGAAAAGTAGAAAAAGTTTTTAATAATCCGGATTGTGGCAGGTACTTGTAACGAGATTCAACTGTCTTTATTTGCTCCGGTTGTAATTCATCTCCAAGCAGATCATTATATACTGCTTTGGCCTTGGAAAATTTTTTGAGCTTTAAATAAGTATCCCCCAGAAAGAGCCGGCTTTCAAAATCGTCCGGCCGTTCTATTGAGAGAGTTTTAAGCTCAGACAAAGCATCATCTGTTCTCCCGACCCAAAGATAGTTTTTGGCTCTGCGAACAGCAATGTCATAATCGTATTGTTCAGCTAGTAGTTCATTATAAATTTCTATACTGTTTTCAAGGTTTTTCGAACAAGTCTGAACGTCTGCATACTCAACCAAAACCGCTCTTTCCGGCTTTAGCGTTTTGGTGAAATATAACTCATATTTTTCAAGTGCCTGCTCACACTTACCGGCAGCGACAAACTGACGGCCTTCTTCCAAAATGGCGTATATTTGTAGTTTTTTGTTTTCTTTTTCAGCTGTTTCGAAATATTTTTCCACATTAGGAATTTCCGGGTTATCCGGGGCAATTTTTTTTGCCAGATTAAGATAATCCTTTGCTTCCTCCAACTGGTGTTTCGTTATATGTAAAGAGGACAAGGTCAGAATGGCATAAATATCTCGCGGTCGTTGTTTACGAACTTGCTCTAGATGTTTTTGTGCTATCTCAAGATCATTATTACCCCAGACCAGAACTTGACCCAGCAAGAGTTGGTAGTCTAAATTATAGGGTTCCTGCGTAAGAAGCAATTTAAGGGCTTGCTCCGCTTCCTGCAGTTTCCCCGACCAGGCTGAATATTGTGCAAATCTAAATGCCATCTCCGGGTCAGACTCCATTGGTACATTCTCGAAATAGATCCTCATCAGATCTATCGAGCTGTTGTAATCACCAAAATTGCTATAGTAGCCGGACAATTTCAGAGCCAACTCCCGATTGGAAGGCTCATAATCGAACTTGCGTTCATAGTCTACAATTAGAATCTGGTATAAACTGTCTCGCATTGCAGCAACTCGGGCAACGTCTTTGCCACCACCATTTTTTAAATAGATTTCACTATGAGCCACCGCTTCATCAAATTGCCGCCCATTTATCAACTCACGGATCATACTAAAACGGATTGATTGATTTTGAGGATTTAGTGTAAGCAGGTGTTGCAATTTTTGGCGTTTGTTTCTCGTAATGCCGATATTGTCGGTTTTCGTTAAGCCGGTTCCCTGCTGAGGAGTTAGTGCAGTCGGGCTTAAAAAATTATCCCCTCTGGCCTGAGAGAGGCCATCCTGAGCTTCCTTATAGAAAGGTTTGATTGCCAGTGCGCGTTCAAAAGTATTTACTGCTTCGCGATATTTGCCCATCCATAGCAAAAAGTACCCCAAACGGCTGACTATACGATGGTCATTCGAATAACGATTCGAATATTGCTTCAGCAGCTTCTCGCCTTTTTTAATTTCATTATTACTGGATAATATTTCTGAATAGCGTATTACTTTTTCAGGACTGGCATCCGTTAGGCCAAAGTATTCCTCGTACCATTTTTCCGCTTCCTTCCAATCATCCAACTCTTCGTAAAATTGAGCAATCAGGTAATAGTTCTGAGAAAGCCTGGGATTTATAAGGAGTTCTCTTTTGTAGTTATTTATTTTTTTATTAATCGATGCCAGGTACTTTTTCTTAACGCGGTCAACAGCATTTTTATACTTAGGATTTTGGGGAGTAAGCTTACTAGCTTTCCGAAAATCGATTAAGGCAAATTTGAGTTGAGATCTTTTTTCATAGCATTCCCCCCGTAAGGCGTACCCATCTGGTGAATTCGGTGAATCAGATAAAAGCTCACTAAGCAAATTAATGGCCTCGCCATATCTGCCGGAAGTCATATTTTTTTCAGCTTCATGCTTTAACAAATCCGGAGAAGTCTGACTATATGTTTTTACAGACAGGCATAGTATGCCCGCAAGAAATAAATGTCGTATCATATGCTAATAATTAGTTGTTTAGAAATTGATTGTGATGTGTTAAAATGTTGTTGTCAATACTTTGAATGATGTGCTCCGCATTCTCAAAGGTATCATTAATTTCAAGGTTTGTTACAGTAACATGCTTTAATAGTTGCTCCAATTGCTCTGACAAAGCAAAAATACCATTGAGATTTTCTGATTGATTGCGTGAGGTATATATATATAATGTATCATCGTGGAGACAGTTTATATCTTCAGTGCGGGTAGCAACTCGTACCGCGCGTTCCAATTGCTCAATATTAATCTTTTGGTTATGCCTTGATTGAGAGTCGACCCGAAACATAAATAGATTTGAAGTTGACTTTTTCTTTTTAACAAGCTCAAGTTTTTCGCCAAGCTTGTTTAAAAACGTAGTGAAATCATAGAAGTTTGGTTTTTCAATCGTCTTGTGGGTGTGAAATAGAATTTGATGGTTTGGAATCATACTATATTCAGCCGAAAAGGCTCCTTCGCTATGTCCAATATTTGGAGAGATTGAAATGACACCTTTTTTTTGCTCCATTCGGTTTTTGGGGGGGATGAGTTCAATGTTTCCGGTTGAATTTTTGGATATTAAATCGAATGTTGGTGTTGCGGCTGAGGCAGCTTCTTTCTGAAAAACAAACAGGCTGGTTACTCTATTATCTTCAAGAAACTCAATAACCTCCATAAATGTATCCTGAAACAAGTTTTGGTCTTTAAAGCTCGTGTAGGGAGTCAATTCATCAAAAATAAGCGCAGACGGCTTAAACTCACTTGTAATAGATATTATATCTTCAAAGAAACCGTTAAGATGCGCATCGTGGTCGGACTCTGCTTTTTCTGTTCTGGGCTGAGCGACACGAATAACTATTAAATTGTTGTTATCTAAATGCGGCTGAATATTCATTCCCATTGAGGATGAATGAATCATTAAATTCCTTGGCCTGATACTGGTAAAGTATAAACAAGTGTTTTCAGTTGATGATATCTGGGAAGCAAATTGTACCGCCAGAGATGTTTTTCCACTCTTCTCATTGCCAGCCAAGAAGTAAGCCCCCCCGCCATAAAATCCTCCCCAAGCATTGTCAATAAATGAGATTCCGGTTTTAATTAGTTCGATGGATGAAGTCATAAAGTTTGTACCATTTATATATTTAGGCGCTTAAGCGCGAACAGGTGAAGTGCAAGTAAATTTATCTTAAAAATACAGATAGTAATGAAATATGCGTATAAAGGGATATGACAAAAAGATAATATTTTTTTTAAAGTGCTGGTAATCCTAACATCAAAGCATCAATTTTTTTCTCTCTCTTCTCAATGTTTAATAGTTCTACATGTTGCGTTTTAACTGAGAAAGCTTTCTTTTTGGAAAAATATTCTTCACCGTTTAATTCTTTTGCAATATTTTTTTCCACTCTAAAATAAATCTGTAGTTTGTTCTTGTCGTAACTATTGTTTTTTCTGTTTTGAAAGCTAACTAAGGACTCGATCTCTTCTTCGAGTTCATTCTTGTCAAACTCGGAAAGTAATAATTTTTCGCACCAATTGAGTATTTCTCGCATTTTAACTCTCGTTTGCTGTCGGGAATCAATTACCTTTGCCAGTTCAAGGTCGTCCCTGAATGTTGGAATGTTACGAATACTAACTCTTATAATTTTTGTATTTTTCTTTCCGGAAGATAAAATGTTGAGACGCTGACCGTAGGAGGGCAAAATGATATCTTTGTGTGCAAGGTTTGATATTGCCGCAAAAATTCTTAGCAGTGGTGCGAACTCATAGGTGTGATATGATAATATAAAAGCGATTAATTTTTCATACAATAATTCCGTTGCGCCCACATTGTTTTCAGTACAGAGTTTAGATATTTCATTTTTTTTGAATTCCAGATCAGAAATTAGATTCCTAAAGTTTTTAAGATGCATGATTTCTAAACTGGTTATGCCTTCATAGTTCTCTGTTACGTCATTTAAAAAATTATCTATGTCACCCAGGTTGAGAGGCAATGGTTGAATGATGCCGCGATCGTACAAAAGATCGAATTCCTGTAAAGTTATTTCCGTTTCAACGCGATTATTTAACAGATTAGCCTTGTCCAATACATTTCGGAAAAGTAAAACATTCCGATAGAACTCAAATGCAGGCAGGTAGAATTTGTCAAAAAGCAGCACGTTTTTTCTAATTACTTTGGTATTATCCCAGATAAGCCCTGCAGATAACTCTGAACGATTACTTTTAACCAAATAGTTTTGCATAAATCCATATAGTTTATATTCTTATTTCAATATATAGTTTTACGCATGAGGCCTAACGAATGCGTATAATTCGATACTTTAATTATATTAAATGCGCCTCAAAAATATAAAAAGTAATGCGAAATTTTATTCTATCTGTATTTTTACAAATCTGTACTTTATACTCGATAACACAAAGTGTTTATGCACAATACGTTTGTGAACCCAACAATAATTCAAACAATTATAGATGTGCTTCTATTACTCCCCCTGGCGAATTAAGTCCTGGAGAAACACCGCAATTTATAATGGTAACATTTGATGATGCCGTAAATAGTCTTTCGCAAAGTTTTATTGACTCTTTTATGGTAGATATTCGGAATCCAAATGGTTTAGTAGCGCCAAGGACTTATTTCATCAACAAAGCCAATACACAGATTGAGCTCGTACAAAGGTTATATGAAGCGGGTCATGAGTTTGCAAACCACACGACAACACATAACACTGGAATTGAAACCAATTTCGAGGATTGGTTGCGGGAACTCCATGAGATAAATTTTTGGTTGGTAAATGAGGTTGGAATACCTTCCAAACAAATCACAGGTTTTAGGGCACCATTTTTAGCAACAAATGAAACAATGTGGCGCGCATTAGACAAGGTGGGATTCTTGTATGATTCCTCAGTCCCGGAAAAAATAGCCACTCCAATAGTTGTATCTGAAGGACCTGATAAGTATGTGTGGCCGCATACACTGGATAACGGCGCGGGTCTTTCCTGTTTTGCAAATCTTTGTCCGGAGGAACCTGTAAACGGACTATGGGAGATTCCATTGTGGACTTGGGTAGATTCTACGAATTTCGACTATGGTGCGATGGATCCATCAATTAGCTCAGTAGAGGTTTTCAAAGAATTGCTAGAATTCAATTTCATGCAAAGGTATACTGGGAATCGTGCCCCTCTGGGAATATATCTTCATGCGGGGCAAATGTGGCAGCGGGAAAGACAACAGGCCATCAAAGATTTTTTGCAAGAAAAACTTGATTTACCGGGGGTCTGGGTTATCAATATGCGAGGAGTTGTTGAATGGATGCGTAACCCAGTATCCATTAATGAAATAGAGAATTGGTTTCAGCAAGAATGCCACTTGGGCAAGTGTAGCGAGGATATTTCTATTCCAAAAGAAGTGGGCTTGCTTTTTCCTGTGAACCATTCTGTAAAACTTAGGTCAGACCGATTTTTTGGATGGAATGTTAATCTAAATACCGATTCATACGATATTCAGATATCAAGGAATCGTGAGTTTTCAGAAATTCTTGTCGATGATTCGGTTTTAGAGAAAACGACCTATGAGTTCAATAACCTGCCAGGTTCAACATTATATTTTTGGCGGGTGAGAGCAAGAAATTCACTTGGAGCCGGAGAATGGTCATCGGTGTGGGAGTTTACGACCGATGCAATATCTTCAGTTTCTTCCATCGAAAATAATCTGTTTCCTGAATTCAGTTTATCACAAAATTACCCAAATCCATTCAATGCAACCACTTCATTTGAGTTTTCGATTCCTGAAAATAATCTGGTTGTGATAAAAATATACGATGTTGCCGGGAGCCTTGTGACCGAACTTGTAAACACCAGATTATCTGAAGGGAATTATAAAGCGAGGTGGGACACAAATGGAATTGCAAGCGGTATGTACACATATACTTTAAGGGCCGGAAATTTTTCATTATCTAAAAAACTAATTTTGATCAAATAGAAAGAAATAGTTTTCCCAATATTTTTATTTTTTAAAATCTATTGCATTTTCGTATAACTTTTTTAGATTGAGCGGTTAAGATTTAAAACCTGTTACCCGACTTTAACAGTAACAACATAACTTTTATAATTCGGCACAGACAGATACCGGGGTAGATTACTTAAGAAACTATGATTCATCGAATATTACTTTTTATATTAGTTTGTTCTTTTTTTTCAGCAGCTTTTAGCACTGAAAAATCCACTCTGAAACAAAACCTAAAAAACAGGCTCACCAAAGAAGTTAAAAGTTTACAAAAACGGCATAGAATCGTTTCGCTGAGCTTTTCTTTTTTTCATGGCAATGCTCATAAATTTGATTACGCCACCGGCTATGCGGATTTAAACGGTCGTAAAAAAGCAACTCCCGGCCATATTTATACAATTGCTTCTGTTACAAAATCCATCACCGCAATGACTCTTATTGATTTAGTGAATCAGAATTATCTGTCTCTCGGGGATTCCGTCCATAAAATAATAGAGGGGTTTCCGCCTAACGTTACAATTTTAGATTTGCTGAATCATACCACCGGCTTTTTGCGTGAGAAGGAAAATGAAAATTTTCTGGCGGGATCCAGCTATCGGGATGTTATTGAGCATCTGCCTGTAAAATTCAACCTGAAAATTCATCGTTATGCAAATTATAATTATGCGGTTATCGGTGCGATAATCGAAAAAATTCTCAATAAAAAATTTAGTGAAGTTACGAATAACTATTATTACTCTCTGACTGGTGACAGCCTTTATTTTTCAAATCAGAAAAAGAGTAAACGTGATAAAAAATTTGCCCTGAATTATGTAAAAAAGGGTCGAAGAAGGTACCTGCACAAAACTGTGGATTTTGGTTTGTGGGAGCCTGCAGCCTTTGCGCAAACCACAGCTGCCGGTTTGGCCGCGTTCATGCGCCAGCATATGACGCCGCAATTTATTGACTATATGGAAGAACACTCGGTTACTATTAAAACCCGAAAAAGGAGAGGGGGAAGAATTGTAAAAGACTGCTATGCGCTGGGGTTCCGTTTACGCTATGTCAATGGCAAGCTTAAATATATTTACCACAACGGATTTTTATATGGTGTTCTGAGCACGATGTATTACTTTCCGGAAAAAGATGCCGGTTTTGTTGCGCTTGCAAACATGAGCGATTATCCCAATGAAACCCTTAGTTTAAGCAGTTTTTATTCTAAGGTTGAAAAAATACTAGACGCTGAATTTAATAAAGACGTCTCGCTATACACAGCAAATTACGGTTTCACCGCCGGTCTTATTTATTATGAAGACATTCAATCAAACGGTGAGCTCAAGGAATATTTAATAAATCGGTACGCGAGTATTTATCTCAAAAGAAATAAAATAAAAGAAGCCTTAAACCTATACCAGTTAGGCAATTACGTCTTCCCTGAATCAGGAGAAACTTATCGAAAGCTTGCAAAGACCTATATTTTGGACGGTCAGGATGAGCTTGCCGAGGAAACGTTGATTCAAGGATTGATGGTTGAACCGAACATGAAAACTTCACTCTATATGCTCAAAAATCTCGAAACAAAGGGTACCTATTAAGAAAGTAATCCATCACGGTCATTCCTTCTAATTTGTAGCGCATCATCCTATCTCTTTCCTGTTGAAACTTTCCTAAAAAGTTTTAATTTAAACACCATTAATAGGAATTCTTTATTTCTGAGGATTGAAAATGTATTTTCTTACAAAAAAAAATGGCATTGAATTATTACTCTATGGATTAATAATTCAACTACTAACAATTTCTTCAACAGGCTTTGGACAGAACGTTTTTACTGCTGGTGATATCCTAAAAACTAAAAAAATTAGGATTGCTAAAATTAGCCCGGATGGTAAACAAATTGCCTACACCCTCGACTTTTTACGTTCATCATCTGATAAGGCCGGCAAAAATTACAGAACACTCTACACCATATCTGTAGAAGGCGGTGTTAAGACCGCCGTTGTTACAGGTAAGGAAAGACTTGTTAATTTTGAGTGGTCACCTGACAACAAACAGATTGCTTTTATTGCAAAACGTGAGAACAATACAACCCAACAGGTTTGGGTGGTAGCTTCTACCGGTGGAACACCTGTTCAGGTTTCAAACTCAGAAACAAAAATTTATGAATTGCAATGGCAGCCATCGGGCAAGAGCATAGTATACAATGCCAAAACACCCAATTCTGCCCGTGAAAAGGCATTGGACAAAAAAGGTTATGATTTCAAATTTTATGAAGAAAACCTAAAACACAGAAATCTTTACATGATCGATTTAAAATCCAAAGAAACTGAACAACTTACTGCGGGAGTTACCGTATGGGACTTTATTTTTTCCCCAGATGGAAAAAACATCGCGGCATCGACTTCACCCCAAAACTTAATTGATCATAAGTATGCGTTCCGCAAAATACAATTGCTTGATTTGGAAAGTAAAAAATTAACACAGCTTTCAAATAATCCCGGTAAACTTGGCAATTATGCCTTTAGTCCTGATGGCAAAAAGCTCGCCTATTCCGCCAGCTTAACCCAAAGCGATAATGCGGTAAGCCAAGCATTGGTTATCACTGTGGGCGGCGAAGCGCTAACAAATTTGACGGAGAAAAACTTTCGCGGCCATATAACCTGGATTGGCTGGCAGAACGATAAAACAGTTGTTTACAAAGCCAACGAAGGCGTTAATACCACCTTGAGCAGTGTTGTGCTTACAGGTAATGGCATCAAAAGAAACATTATTTTAAACAGCGCTGAAATCGGTTTTGTTTTTGATAATCCAAGCTATACCAAAAATTTTGAGCACTTTGCATTGGTTGGCGACAGCCCGGCATATCCACCGGAAGCATTTTATTGGCAACCCGGTAAAAATCCAAAACGAATGAGCAATTCTAATCCTTGGTTGAAGGATAAAAAGCTCGGCAAACAAAAACCGTTTCAATACAAAGCACGTGATGGCGTTGAAATTGAAGGCCTTTTGGTCTACCCTGTCAATTATAGAAAGGGAGAAAAATACCCTCTGGTTATGATTGTTCACGGCGGCCCTGAGTCCAATTACCGTAACGGCTGGATTACTGATTACACCAGACCTGCTCAAGCGTTGGCCGGCAGAGATTATATTGTTTCCTACCCAAATTACCGATCAAGTACCGGCTATGGGGTGGAATTTGCCGCCACTGGTTTTGGCGACGCTGCTGGTGTAGAGTTTGATGATATTGCCGATGGCATTGAATTTTTAATTAAGGAAGGTATCGCTGATAAAGACAGAGTTGGGTTGGGTGGGAAGTCCTATGGTGGGTACGCTTCTGCCTGGTTTGCAACATATTACACCAAATATGTGAAAGCCGTTTGCATGTTCGTCGGTATCAGTGATTTGATCAGCAAACGCGGCTCAACAGATATTCCGTACGAAGAGTTATACGTACATTCCGGTAAAAAGCTAGAGGAAATGTGGGGGCTCAGTTTAAAACGGAGTCCGATTTACTATGCCCATCAAAGCAAAACTGCGGTGTTGATTTACGGCGGCCTGGCTGATACCCGGGTTCATCCTGGGCAAAGCCTGGAATTTTATCGCCGTTTGAAAATGAATGATCATCCGGCTGTGCGGCTGGTACGATATCCTGGCGAAGAACATGGCAATGAAAAACAACCCGGACAAATTGATGTGGCTTACCGAATTTTGGATTGGTACGATTGGTATGTAAAAGATGCACAACCACTCGATGGCTCTATGCCACCGTTGGATATTAGTGTGAAATATGGGTTAGAATTGCCAGAATAAACTAGATGTGAAATTGATCCACTATGATGGTCAAATATTTTAAGGGAAAATAATAATTGTACGTTAGCAAGCTAAATCAAGAAGTGCCTCTCGCCGCAGAAGGTGAATTTGAGCCGGTTAGTATCGGCAAAATAGAAGTCTGGCCACCGGTAATTTTAGCGCCCATGGCAGGCATTACCAATTCACCGTTTCGGAGATTATGCCGTAAGTTTGGCGCGGGATTGTACGTGAGCGAAATGGTCACTGCCAGACTGCTTGCGGAACGCCACACGCGCACCACCCAAATCGCCTCTTTCTCTCCGGATGAAACGCCGCGCAGTTTGCAAATATACGGCGTGGATCCATATTATGTCGCCGAAGCCGTTAAAGTGCTGGTTGCGGATAACCATGTAGATCATATTGATATGAATTTTGGTTGCCCGGTGCGCAAAGTGACCGGCAACGGCGGCGGCGCAGCGATTCCGGTAAAGAAGAATCTGCTGCGAAATATTGTGCAAGCTGCAGTGAAGCATGCCGGTGATATCCCGGTGACTATTAAATTTAGAGTTGGAATTAATGATAAGTTGCAAACTTATCTTGATGCCGGAAAAATTGCAGAAGCCGAAGGGTGCGCAGCAGTAGCCCTGCATGCCAGAACCGCTGCTCAGCTTTATAGTGGTCAGGCTGACTGGGAGCATATTTCCAGATTGAAGGAAGCCGTGACCACAATTCCCGTGCTTGGAAATGGCGATATCTGGGAAGCCCGAGACGCATTGAGAATGATGCGCCAAACCGGCTGTGATGGCGTGGTGGTCGGACGCGGTTGTTTGGGACGCCCGTGGCTTTTCCGCGACCTGGCTGACGTATTCTCAGGCCGCGAACAGGAAGAACCGCCTACTCTGGGGCAAGTTGCCGATGTTATGCTTGAGCATGCCAAAATGCTCTGCAACTGGTTTGATGAGCGCTATGCCATGATAACTTTCCGCAAGCATTGCACCTGGTACCTCAAGGGTTTTCGCGACCGGGTGAAATTGCAAGGCCGGCTTTTACAAATTACCACCTACGCGGAAATGATAGAAATTTTAAAAACGGCTAACCGGGATGAGCCGTTTCCTTTAAAAGAACTTCGGAGGCCGCGCGGCAAACGTCGTGGCAATCAAAGAGTCGCGTTGCCCCCCGGCTTCCTGGATGATCTTGAAGATGATGCGCCGCCAATTAAAGCCGCAGCAGAAATGAATAGTGGAGGATAAAAGTATTGAAAAATTCTATAATTACAATGTTTAAGGAGGGACGTTTTTAACTTAAGATTTTTTTAAAATACCGGGGCAGAAATATCTGACCTTGGAGATAATTTCATTTTAAACCTAATATAAAGGAGTAACAAATGGCAGAAGCAAAAGGATTGAGTAAACCTGTAAAGCTGAAAAGTGATCTGGCAGAGTTTTTGGGAGAAACAGAACTTCCCCGTACAGAAATCACCAAAAAACTATGGGACTATATTAAAGCGAACAAACTTCAGACAAAAACTGAAAATGGCAAAGCCGAGAACGGAGGCAAGTTTATCGTGGCTGATGCTAAATTGCTCGCCATATTCAAGAACACAAAATCCACCAGTAAATCAGGTAAGCTCACTGACCTTACACAGTTGAAAGAAGGTCAGACGATTGACATGATGCAGATGGCTGCTGTTGTCGGTGCAAATATAGAATAAGCTTAAGAGTAGGGCTTGCATTTGAATAATGCAGGCCCTACACCAAGCAAAAAAAAATAGCTCCAGTTAGTCCTTAAAAAGAGTGTTTATTTTAGCTGAACAGATTTAACTTTACTCGTACCCATCCGTAATCGTCATTCCCGAATGGCTTCTTTTTTTCGCTCGCGGGTAAAACCGAACGAGCTCTTGAACATTTTGAAATAGCTATAGCAGCCGGTTATGCCTCACGGGAATGGATTGATAATGATGTAGATTTTGATACGATTCGGGAGCATCCTCGTTTTCAAGCAGCTTTAAAGAATCTGAAGTAGTTCGGTCAATCCTAAAATATTCATCATCAAAAACTTGCCACATTAAACAACCCATTTGGTATATTTTTTAAAAAAAACAGGTGACTTTTAAACTTTTACTCCGTTTATTTAAAAAATAGATGAAACCAATTTAAAGGGGAATCTCCTGTAAAGAATGAGTTTCGTACCAAGCACCATCAAAGGTTTGGTTTTGACGGTTTCTTGTCCTAAACCCAAATTAAAAGGACTATAATTTACTGTGAAAAAATCATTTAAGCGTTTGTTTTTCTGCCTGAGTTTTATTGCCGCTTTATATAGTTTTGATTCTTATATTCTGGCTCAAAAAAAAACAATTGTTCCCTCTGAACCAAATGGTAAAGAATTTCAAGTAAGTTGGGTTGAGCAAATATCGACATCTACAATGAGATCTGAAAAACCTGGCTTTCTAAATCGACTATTAAAAATTCTCATTGGTGAAAAACAAAAAAAGCTGCTGAAGCCATTTAATGTTTTATTTCGTGAACCCTCATCGGTTTGGATTCTGGATCAAGGGAATCAACATTTAGTTCATTTGGAAACCACGGATAATAAGGTGAAAATTGTCGAATCCAAAAGCTCTGAATTTTTTCCCTCACTTGTTGGTATTTGCAATTGGATTAATGGTTCGATACTTTTTACGGATTCCCAATTAAATAAAATATTTTATCAACCTGATAATACAAAAAAGCCGACTGTATTAAACGACACGCTCAACTTGAACCATCCCACCGGGATTGCCTATTCAAAAAGCACACAAAAAATCTGGCTCGCAGAAACGCAAGCTCACCGTTTGCTTATTTTAAATAATGCCGGTGTTGTTGTGGATAGAATAGGTAAACGCGGTACATCGCCAGGCGAGTTCAATTTTCCAACATTTTTATGGATTGACCATTCCGGATTAATTTATGTGGTTGATTCAATGAATTTCCGCATTCAAGTACTAGACCCGGAAGGGCAGGTTCAAGCCATTTTTGGTGAGCCTGGTGATGCAACCGGCTATTTTGCCCGGCCAAAAGGTATCGCCACGGATTCCTATGGTCACATCTATGTGGTAGATGCCATATTCAACACCGTTCAAATATTCAACCGGAAAGGTGAGTTTTTATTCAATTTTGGTAAACAAGGACGTGGCAAGGGTGAGTTCTGGCTTCCGGCTGGCATATTTATTGCCAAAGATAATCACATTTATATTGCAGATAGTTATAATGCACGAATTCAGGTTTTTAAACTGCATCAGTGAAAGGCACTATGAATAGAGCCGTTTTTATCGTTATTATTTTTGTGTTGAATCCTGGGTTTGTCTTTTCTCAGTCGATTGTCAATACGGTTCACAATTTGTCCGTTAGCGGGTCAGGAACGATTAAAGCCACCAGCGAGTCAGAGATATGTATTTTTTGCCATACGCCCCACAACAGCAGTCCCCGACAGCCCCTCTGGAATCGCCCTGATCCTGGATCAAATTATACCCTGTATAATAGTTCAACGATTCAAGCTTCCCCCGGCCAGCCGGATGGCGCCTCGGCGTTATGTTTGTCCTGCCATGATGGTACGATAGCACTCGGAAATGTCATCAGCCGTTCCAGCCCGATTAGTTTTAGTTCGGGAGTAAGAAACATGCCGGGCGGTCAAAGTAATTTAGGCACAGATATATCTGATGACCATCCGGTTTCATTTGTTTATAATTCGACGGTTGCAGCTGCTGATGGAGAATTGGTTGATCCGGCAGGACTAAACGGATTTGTGGCTTTAGAGGGTGATAAAATGCAATGTACATCGTGCCATGATCCACATAGAAATAATTTCGGAGATTTTTTGGTAGTTTCTACCCGTAACTCCGACTTGTGTTTATATTGCCACCAAAAGTCTTTTTGGAATTCTTCCAGGCATAGAACGTCAGGCAAAAGATGGAATGGTTCCGGCATCGATCCTTGGCCTCACTCACCTTATGCCACTGTATCTGAAAATGCCTGTGAAAATTGTCACAACCCGCATTCTGCCGAAGGACATAAAAGGTTGCTGAACTATCAAACCGAGGAAAACAATTGCCTGAATTGTCATAATGGAAATGTTGCCACTAAAGATATTCAAGCGGTGCTGTCCAGGCAATATACGCATGATGTTTACAATTATACACAGATTCACGATACGGACGAAAACAGTGTGGTGCAGAACCGGCATGTGGAATGCGAAGATTGTCATAACCCTCATTCCAGTCGCAACGCGTCTGCGCAAGCGCCTGCGGCGAGTGGCTTGATTGATGGAGTCAGGGGTGTGAATTCAGATGGCAATGCAGTAAGCGAAATTCAGTATCAATACGAATTATGCTACCGCTGTCATGCGGACAGCCCTGACAAGCCGGTAAGCTCAACCTCACGGGTGATAGAACAAAATAATGTTCTGTTGGAGTTCGATCTAACCAATCCGTCTTATCACCCGGTTGAAGGCGCGGGTAAGAATAGCAATGTCCCGAGCTTGATTTCACCCTATAGAGAGTCCAGCGTGATTTATTGTACGGATTGTCACGCCAGTGATGGAGCCGGCTCGCCGAGAGGGCCACATGGCTCAATATATCCACAAATTTTGAAATATAATTTTAACCGGACAGGAAATGCAGAGGAGTCATTCCAGGCATATGAACTTTGTTATCAATGCCATGATCGTGATACAATTATCAAAGGTGACAGTAATGTCAGCAAAGATGTGCATGATGAACATGTCAGGGGTGAGAACATTTCGTGCAACGCCTGCCATGATCCTCACGGTATCAGCAGTTCACAGGGGAATTCAACGAATAATACACATTTAATCAACTTTGATGCTGCTCTTGTCTCCCCGGATCCCAATTCCGGCCGTTTGGAGTTTGTGGATCAGGGCAATGACAGAGGCAGTTGTTATTTAGTCTGCCATGGAGAAAATCATGGTCCCGAAGACTATGGCAACTAACGAAACTAATCTTGTGACAACTTTATAGAGCTTTAGTTAATGATACAGCC
>JAJDAE010000149.1 GCA_029262035.1 Candidatus Zhuqueibacterota bacterium | reverse complement strand
AATTAAATCTCAAACCAACCCGCCATTCTTTCATTCTCAAGCGCATCCCCTTTGAGGTTGTTGTATTCATTGGTCTGCGCATCATACTCATAGTCTTTCGACCAGATTTCATGATTTTCAATGACCTGGCTCAAACCATCCACAATATAATGAATTTCAGCGTTTGTCATAACCGGATGAATGGAAATGCGCACCCAGCCCGGCTTGGAGGAAAGATCACCTTCATCGATTTTACAAGTAATGCTGTGGGAAATTTGTTCGTCAATATTGAGAAGATAATGCCCGTAGGTTCCGGCGCAGGAACAGCCGCCTCGGGTTTGAATGCCGAAGCGATCGTTCAACAATTTCACCGCCAGATTAAAATGCAGACCATCGATATAAAAAGAAATCACACCAAGACGCTTCTCAATATTTCCAGCCAAAATATGGACGGATGGCAGTTTCTTAAGTCCCTCAAACAGAATCTCGACCATTTCTTCTTCGCGCTGAAGCATATTCGCCACACCCATTTTTTCTTTAAGTTGTATGCACAATGCGGCACGAATACTTTGTAAAAATGCGGGTGTACCGCCATCCTCACGTGTTTCTATGTCGTCGAAATAGCTGTGCTCGCCCCAGGGATTGGTCCAAGCAACCGTTCCACCGCCGGAAACATCCGGCACACGGTTTTTATATAACTTTTTATTGAAAATCAAAACACCTGTTGAGCCGGGCCCGCCTAAAAATTTATGGGGTGAAAAGTAAATTGCGTCCAGCTTTTCCAGTGGGTCTTCCGGGTGCATATCTACTTCCACATACGGCGCTGAACATGCAAAATCAACAAAACAAAAACCATTGTGCTTGTGCATCAGACGAGCGACTTCATGGTAGTCAGTCTGAATACCCGACACGTTAGAACAGGCGGTAACGGAGGCAATTTTGATATTTCGATCTTTGTGTTCCTCCAAAAGACTTTCCAAATGTTTAAGATCAATAAACCCCTCTTGATTAGGGAGGACACATTGGACGTCGGCAATAGTTTCCAACCAGGAAGTGTGATTGGAATGATGTTCCATATGAGTTACAAAAATAACCGGTCGCTGCGAATCAGGAATATTGACCAGGTCTGTAAACTGCTCCGGTATCCTTATGCCAAGAATTCGCTGAAGCTTGTTAACCACGCCGGTCATACCTGAGCCGGTTGTAATAATAATATCCTCCGCTCCGGCATTAACGTGACGCTTGATAATTTTATGCGCCTGGTGATATGCCTTGGTCATGGACGTGCCTGTTACAGTTGTTTCCGTGTGGGTATTGCCAACAAAAAGTCCGAATTGATTCCGGATTTTATCTTCGATAGGTTTGTATAACCTGCCACTGGCTGTCCAGTCCGCATAAATTATTTTTTGCAACCCATTGTGCGTTTCAAACGGCTGATTGTAGCCGATAACATTCTCCCTGAACTGCTGGAAATATTGTTCGAGTGCTTCTTTATAATTGCCCATTTATTACCTTTTCATAGAAAAATAAAGCGAAAGAAAACTCTTTTTATATAACATTTTCAACGGTCGAAAACAAGAAGTTCTTAACTCCGCTCAAATGATTTGCTTTTTATTTCGGATAAAGTTATTTTTGAAAAAATCAAAGGAAACCGGCTGTTGCTTACGAAAAAAAACTTCCCTGAAAATGTCATGCTATTCGGAATTGGCGCGAGCACCCAGAGTGTACTCAACATTCTTAAAAAAAATAATATCAAAGTTAGTACCTACTTACTGCGAGAATCTGCGACGTATGGCCCTACTGCTGAGGCCACAGCTTACAGCATTAAGGACTACCCCAATCCTTGCCCGCTAATAAGGGAACAGGAAATTGATCTTGTGATTCCAATGTCTATAGATTGGTTTATGATGCCATGGTGTAAAGAATTTATAGATATGCAAATCCCAATCTTATCGCCAACTGGCCGGGGTATGCTTTTGGAAAGGGATCGCGATCTCGCTCGGAGACTCTGCGACCAATACAACATTCCATTTCCGAAATCATTCGTCGCCAAAAACCGCATTGAAGCTGAAAAGATTCTCCAAAATGAGCCATCGGGGTATGTCATCAAAAATCCACTCTGCTCGCCAACCAGTCCAATCCATACAATTATGTGTGAAACCATCGAAGATACGCGCAGCTGGTTGAACAAGATCAATTATGAGGAAGGGGTTTTTCTACAAAAATATCTGGGGAGGCGGGAGGCCGGGCACATCGCATTTGTTGCGGGTGGTGAAATTCACTCGCTCGTGACCAACCAGGAATACAAACACGCATTTAATGGTGACATGGGAGTGATTGCAGGTGCGCCTCTGGGTGGCATTATCGAACAGGACCCTGATGATAAATACAATCTCGCCAAAGAATTGCTGCACCCCCTTTTGCCCTGGTTCAAAAAAGTAAACTTCAGCGGTCCCGTGCAGGTAACCGCCATCAATAAAAACGATAAATGGCATGTTATTGAGTACAATGTCCGTATTGGCGTAACCTGCGGCCCGATTATTTTGAAAATGATGGAGAACCCGGTTGAGGTGCTTTGGGACATTGTCAACAACAGAACAACCAGCATAAGCTTTAAGCCAGATTTGAAAATTGGCGTCTCGTTGACTCTGGCGGGATATGGTTATCCCTTCGGCCAGGTTAAAGGGCCTAATATTCCAGTTGTGCTTGATGGCGAACCAACCTGCGATATCTGGTGGAACGAAGTTACCGCAGATGAAAAAGGCAACATTTTTACCAACGGCCAGCGCATTGCCGACCTGGTTGCGATTGAGGCTTCGCTGGAACAAGCAATTGCCAAGGTCTATCAAAATATCAAAAAAATTCGCTGCTCCAACAGCTACTACCGTACAGATATCGGGCAAACCAAGTGGCCTCCGGGAGAGAAGTAACCGGAGCAGCTAATATCCGACAATTGATTATTAAAATTCACTAAAAAAGAAGGCCATTTATTTTCTACAGACCAGCTTGGGTTGAAATCGACCTGCAAAAACTTCGTCATAATTTTGAAATATTTCTCAAAGACAAACCTGAAAAACCGGGTTTCGTAAGCGTTGTTAAGGATGATGCTTACGGCCATGGTATGGTGCGTGTGGCTAAGATGGCAGCAGGCTATGGCGCGAAATATATCGCCGTCGTAAATGTAGATGAAGCACTGGCCTTGAAAGCCGAAAACCTCAAAACGCCAATCCTGGTTTTCGGCGAACGCACGCCGGAGGAATTTGAAATTTGTGTGCAGGAAGACCTCTGTTGTTTTGTGAATGACTTAACGGCGGCTAAACAGCTTCAAAAAATCGCCCTGGCTGTTGGCAAACAGCACCCCGTGCAGGTTGAAATAGAAACCGGCTTAAGCCGCTACGGCGTACGCTGGACACAGGCCATGCCAATCATCGAAACTTTGGTAGAAATGGACGGCCTTAAACTCATGGGTGTGATGAGCCATTTCGCCATGTCCGACGAACTGGATAAGACTTTTGCCTTCACGCAAATCGAGCGTTTCAAAGAAGTGCTAACTCAGATGGAAAAACAAAATGTTAAAGTGTCATATAAACATATGTGCAACACCGGCGGGTTCCTGGATCTGCCACCCGCCCATTTTGATTTAGTGCGAATTGGTATCCTGCCCCTTGGAGTTTATCCTTCGCAGGTCTGCCGGAGAATTCCCGGATTGGAGCCGGTGATGACTGTAAAAACTAAAATTGCCATGCTCCGGGAAATTGAAAAGGGCGACAATGTTGGCTATGGTGTTCGATACAAAGCGCCTGCACGGCAAAGAATCGCAGTATTGCCCATTGGCTATGGCGATGGCTATCCGCGGGTACGCAATCTGGGCGAGGTATTAATTCGCGGCAAACGCGCGCCGGTTGTGGGCGGCAATGCCATGGATGCCATGATGGTTGACGTAACCCACATCCCCGAAACGCAGCAATGGGATGAAGTGGTTTTAATGGGCAAACAAGGCGATGCGGAAATCGACGTACACGAAATTGCAAAACTCAAAGGCAGCGTTTCTTATGACATTTTGCTGGGGTGGCGTAGCCGGATGCCAAGGGTTTATTTAAATGATAAAACAAATCCGTGACTTTATTGCACAACACGGTCGATTTTTTGCCGTTGTGGGTTTGCATGGCAATACTTTCAAACCACATACCGGCACAAAAACCAGCGTTTTGTTTGTGCAGAAATGGGATGATGAACTCTGTCCCAAAGTAGAAGACTATCCTATTTTTTGCCGTCAGCGAAAAGGTGGTAAAGATAATTCCGGCGATTACATTTATTTAAAAAACGGCAATGGGCAATATAAGTTTGATAAAAATGGTCACCTGATTGTTGACCATGATTTACACGGATATGGAGGAGAGCTGCAGACCGGAATCGCCGAGGCATTTGTCGATTGGGCACAAAGTGAAAACCTTTCGTTTTGGAGATAGAAAAATGACCAAAGAAACTTCCATAATACTCTTTAATCAGAAAAAAGTGCGCCGCTATTGGGATGAAGAAAAAGAGCTATGGTATTTCTCTGTGGTGGATGTTATCGAAATTTTAACGGACAGCAAACGACCCAGAAAATACTGGAACGACTTAAAAAAGAAGCTTTTTAATGAAGGCAGTGAGTTGTCCGAAAAAATCGGACAACTGAAAATGCCTTCATCTGATGGCAAAAACTACCTTACAGATGTCGCCGAAACGGAAAATATTCTTCGGCTAATCCAATCCATCCCGTCTCCCAAAGCCGAACCTTTTAAGCTCTGGCTGGCAAGAGTAGGTTATGAGCGAATTGAAGAAACCGAAGACCCGGAACTGGCGTTTGAACGCGCCATGCTAACTTATTTGAAAAAAGGCTACTCGAAAGAATGGATTAACCAGCGCCTGAAAAGTATTGAAGTCAGGAAAGAGCTCACCGATGAATGGCAAAAACGCGGCGTTAAAAGAGGGCTGGAGTACGCCATCCTGACTGACGAAATTACCAGAGCCTGGGCAGAAAAAAGCGTTAAGGAATACAAAAAATTCAAGGGACTTAAAAAGCAAAACCTACGAGATAACATGACCAACCTGGAGTTGGTGTTGAATATGCTTGCTGAAGCTTCCACCACTGAAATCGCCAAAAAGAAAAAACCCAAAACTCTCACAGAAAACAAAAAAATTGCCAGGCAAGGTGGGCATGTAGCTGGAACCGCCAGAAAAGAGATTGAATCCCAAACCGGAGAAAGTATTGTTAGTCCGGATAATGCTGCTAAATTGCAATTGGAGAATAAGAAGAAGTGATTTTACTGATGAATGCAATATTGTCGTTTTTGGTAGAAAGTTAAATGCAATATTCCATTTGTAGAAGAAGATAAGCAAATTCAAATCCAGGAAAAAGTTATTGAATCCTTTAACTTGCGCCAGCAATCCAAGCATTTACTTGACTGTGCCAAACGAGCGGTCTAAATCGCCATAGAAAAAGACGAACAATTGGCTGGATAAAGAAACCAACGAAATGTTAACAACCAAGTATAGCAGGACAAATAATATGAAACTACTCTTCTCAGAATATAAATCAGATTACAGCAATTACATTTTCCCTTATGCCATTTGGGCGATTCCGGAGGAGCATGAAACACCGGCCATGATTTTCAACAAAGGCTTCCTGCCTGCTACGCGGGATATGAAACGCTTTTATATGTGCCGACAAGTGCGTGTCCGGCTTGCAGGGTTTTCCCTTTCCTCGGAAAACCGCCGTATTTTTCGCAAATGCGAAGGTATAAACTATCGCTATGTTGCAAAAGCAGACTTTGACTATACCGAGGACTGGCGAACATTCTGTAAAAACTACGCAGATATAAAGTTTGGTAAAGACGTCATGACTTATGACCGCCTGGATTCATTATTTCAATCCGACATGATCACGCATTTGTTGATTTTCAATGACAAAGAAACCGGTAAAGACGTCGGCATAGTAACACTTTATGTTGAAGGCGATGAACTTGGCTTCTTTTACTATTCATTTTATGATTTGAATTATTACAACCGCAACCTTGGCATGTTCATCATGACTTCTGCGGTTGACTTCTTTAGCAAATCCGGCCAGAAGTTTCTGTATCTTGGTACTTGTTATTCTAAGAATGCGCTTTATAAAACTCAATTTTCCGGGGCAGAATTTTTTAACGGATTCCACTGGTCCCGGAACATACAGGAACTGAAATTTTTAATTACCAGAGACCAGGGAACTGTGTCCCAACACCTTATCGAAACCGAAGAGTACCAGGAACTATTTTACCAGGGAGACCTGAAAACGATTGTGGAAGAAGGAGACTATGAATTTTAATTGTAACATAATTTCGACAATTTTGCCGTTCGAAAATAGATTACGCAAAACCCTAATTTTGAGCTTCATGATTTTTCTCATAAATATTTTCATTATCCCCAAAGCGTGGGCACAAACGGTTGATCTCCCCCTCGATCACTGGGCCTACGAATTTATAGACAGATTGGAAACAAAGGGACTTTTTGACGGTGAAGACTTTAACATGCGCCCTTTCTCGCGTCTGGCTATCGCTGAGATTATTATGCAAGTTAAGGAGAATATTGATACTCAGCCCGAACTATTTTCACAGGCGGAACAGGGACTTTTTGAACAGCTTAAAGGTGAATTTTACGATGAGCTCAGTAAAATTTCGCCTGAGTTAAATATCCCTGAAAATGAAAAAGAACGGCATTTTTACACCTGGCAACAAGAAGACCTCACAATACATTTCGAAGGCATTCTGGAAGAGCAGTTGAAATTTGAAAATAAGCAGGAAGTTGAGTCGGGCGTACCCGGTTCTATCACCCAAGTTAGAATTCAGTCCCGGGTAAATATCAAAGAAAGTATGGCAATTTTTGTTGACGGCAGATCTATCATTCTAAGTGAAATTGATAGTCTGGCGAATACGACTTTTAACCCGGCGCAAGGACTGCCTATAACAGAAAAAGCATTTGTAGGTGTTACCGTGGCTGACAATATAGCATCGTACATAAAATTTAAGCTGCCTTGGTTTGATCTTACTTTGGGCAGGGATTTGGTAGAGTGGGGACCCGGTTACAGAGGTAATTTTATGCTCTCCCGAAATTCCAATAATTATTCTATGTTCAAAATGTCTTTCAGATATAAAAAAGCAAAGTTCGAATACTTGCATGGTTTTTTAAACGCAAATAAAAGTAAATATATCGCGGCTCACAGATTAGAAATTAAACCATCTAAAAATCTTCGGTTAGCTCTTCAGGAATCGATTGTGTACGGTGGGCGTGATGTGGAACCACTCTATCTGAATATTTTCGCACCCTTTATTATTAGTGAACGCCATGTCGGCAATGTAGACAACAACATGATAGGCGTAGACGCAACCTGGTTCGTCAAAAAATATAATCTCAAGCTTTATACAGAATTATTTGCAGATGATTTCAGCTTTACTAAAAATATATTTACTGCGTGGGTTAATAAATGGGCGGCTATGGCTGGCGCTTATTGGGTGAATCCTTTCGGACTACAAGATGTTGATTTGAGGTTTGAGGTGCTGAGAATACAACCTTTCGTTTATTCACACAGGGATTCAACCAATACATATTCAAATTATAACAGCATTATTGGGCATTGGGCCGGGCCGGATTCGGATGACTGGTATTTCGAACTCTCAAAACGTTTTCACAAAAATTTCAAAGCTGGTATCACCTATGAGGCAAGAAGAAAAGGGGAAAATGATATTACATTTGGAACGAGGCCGGTAAATGGTAAATTTAAGTTTCTGGATGGGGTTGTGGAGCGACAAAAATATATGGGAGTACAGCTTAAATGGCAGGCAGTAAAAGATGTCTTCTTCTCTGCAAAATACCAATACATTCAATCCAAAAACTTATACAGGATCGATAATAACGACCAGAACAACCATAGGCTGTTCGTTAATTTACTTCTAAATTATTAGCCGATAAAATTATTTCATATAACGGCGATACTTTTCCCGCCAGTTACCTGATTGTTCTGCGGCTTTATCCATTGGTTGGATAGAAACAATTCTATCTTCTTCCAAATTTATGTGTATTTTATAATCGTGTTTATCCACCTGTTCAACTAAAATGGCCTGGCAATCCAGGGTGAAAAATTCTACTATTAAATTATCGGGATTTAGGTTATACCTTGATGCGATTTCACTTAAATTTCTTTTAAACTGTTTATACTGCTTTGCTTTATATTTCATCTAAATTTCCCGTTTCTCCTTTAGGTTCTTTATTAATCTTACCTTAAAGTTAGCTCAACGCAGAAATGCACCGAAGTTGCTGAATACATATTTACTTTCTCCCTTCTCCTTTTATTTAAAGCTAATAATACGCTATAAAGTTCCTAACGATTTCCTGAAATCGTCAAATGTTTTCGGAATATTGTGTGATTTCTGAATTGCTGATATTACTGCGACTCCCTGTGCGCCGAAATCCAGACAATAGCTCGCGTTACAGCTATCAATGCCGCCAACGGCAAAAACAGGCAGATTAGATTTTTGCGTTACCGTCTCCAATTTCTTAAGCCCCTGCGGTGGCCCATACTTTTTTTTTGATTCCGTTTCAAAAACAGGTCCGAATAGGACAAAATCAGAGCCATTTTCCTCTGCTGACTTAACTTCTTCAAGCGAGTGAGCAGAGGCACCGACCAATAGTTTTTCTCCAACTATTTCACGCGTCTTTGCTACCGACAGACTTTTCGTCGTCAAATGTACGCCTTCAGCGCCAACAGCGAGTGCAATATCAACACGATCATTAATTAATAAACTTGTTTTCCCCTCATCACATATTCGGTTTACTTTTTTAGCCAGGCTGAATAGAGATCGCGCACTTAGATATTTTTCACGCAATTGAATTGCTTTCACGCCGGAAAGAACAGCCTCTGTTAAAATATTTTCGAATTGTTTCCGCGTAAACATTGAACTATCTGTGATCATGTAAAGCTTAAAATCAATTTGCTTTTTCTGGTATTTTTTCATGAACAGCTTTGAATTTTTCATCGAGGGTTTTTCGGACTGCGGAGGCCAAAGATTCGAGCTGCACCGGTTTTGACACAAACATGCTTGCCCCCATTTCTAAAGTATGCGCAATTCTGTTGGACATGGCATAACCCGATAAAATAATAGCTTTTTGTGCGGGGTATATTTCGAGAATTTGCCTGTAAGTTTCAGCACCGTCAATGCCGTCCATAACCATGTCTAAAACAACCAAATCATAAGCTGTTTTTTGCATCAATTGTACTGCCATCTCGCCGCTTTCAACCTTATTTACAACATAGCCGATTCTGGTCAAAATTTCGCCGCACACTTTTAACTGAATCGGGTCATCGTCAACAATTAAAACTTTTTCATCACCCGAAAAATCCTGCAAACCCTTTATTGCCTGTGGCTTTTGTTTTTCCCTTGAAATCGGAAAATAAAAAGAAAAAGATGTTCCCTGGTTGAGCTCAGAGTCGACCGTTATGTACCCGTTATGATCTTGAATAACACCATGAACAATGCTCAATCCCAACCCGGAGCCTCTCATTTTATCCATTCTTTTGGTTGTAAAAAAGGGCTCGAAAATCCTATCCCAGGCTTCCGGGGAAACCCCGGTGCCTTCATCTGAAATCATCACTTTAACATATTCTCCCGGTTTTACAAGCTGATAGCTCCTAAGCGGCTCATCAAGGTAGACATTTCTGGTTTTAAGTGTTATTACCCCGCTAAATGACATTGCCTCTTTTGCATTATTAATAATATTTACAAATGCTCTGGTTAGCTGTGCCTCCCCCCCATTTATTAAAAAAAGTTTTGACTCAAAATCAGTTTCAATTTTAACCTCAGAAGAAAAACTGATGGAAAAAAGAACTTTTTCAAGCAATTCATTTAAATTTATTAACTCCAAAGCATAGTGCCCTCTTCTTCCCAGAGCGAGGAGCTGTTGATTTATTTCAGCAATTTTTTGAGCTGCTGTTTCAATTTCATCAATCAAACCGTCAACCTTCACACCATGAGAAAGGTCTTCGCGAAGCATTGCGGGGTAAGCTGTAAGCGGTGCCAGCAAATTATTGAAATCATGGGCAATTTGAGCCGCGATCTGTCCTGCAGTTTCAAGACGTTGTGACCGGGCCAACTCGGCCTCAAGCTTCTTTTTTTCTGTAATATCCCGGCAAACAACTTTTACAGTTTCTACGTGCCCGTTTGCAGACAACTGACTGGAACAAGAGTTGCTAAACCATATTGGGGTTCCATCTTTGTGCAGGAGCCTGATTTCAACATTGCAAGTTTTCTTTTGCTGACTTATAAGAGCTGAAAACACATTCTTGCAGGTCAAAAGATCGTCCGGATAAATAAGCTCTTTTATTGGTCTCCTTACAATTTCATGTTTATCATACCCTAATTTGCCAACGCCTTTAAGGTTAAAATCCAGAATAATGCTTTCAGAGTTAAAGATAATGTACATATCCGGGGCGTTATCAAACAAATCACGAAATCTTTTCTCACTTTCATGAAGCGCATGTTCCGCTTGTTTTCGCTTGGTGATATCGCGCAAAACACCTTCATAATACAAGGGTTTTCCACCCTCACCAAACTCCATATTACCACGCTCCTCGACCCAGAGCTCGGAACCATCCTTTTTTTTCAGCCGAAAAATACAAAACAGGCTGGGTTTTTGATTGCTCTTTTGCTGAGCGGCTAATCTCTCTAATGAACTAAAATATAAATCAGTTGGGATGTCAACTTTAAGGAGCTCTGCTTCACTTTCATACCCCAACATCTCTATCATGGCTTTGTTTACCATTAAAAACCTACCCTCGGAAGTAGAGCGGTAAATACCATCAGGGACTCTGTTTAGTAAGTTCCGATATCTCTCTTCACTTACTTTCAGTTTTTCTTCAGTATTAGTTAGTTCTTGGTTTAGAGGGGACTGACTATTATGAAAGGATTTCATACCAAATTCCTGGTTTTGAACGTCAAACTTAGTCAAATCAATTTAAAAAATGAAGCCGACATCTAATTCCAGATGGCGCAAAAATGCTCGTCAACTGAATCGGTTGGAGTTTACACCAACCTTTTTGAAAGTTGTGTTTAATCAATTATTGTGGACGACGCCTTCAAGTGGGCTTGATGCTGTAGCATACAATTTTTTTTCTATGCGGCCAGCTTCAAATGCAAGCCTGCCGGCTTCAATCGCTTTTTTCATTGCACCAGCCATCTTAACCGGATCTTTCGCGCCTGCAATAGCCGTATTCATCAACACGCCGTCACATCCCAGCTCCATGGCAATAGCCGCGTCCGATGCTGTCCCAACTCCTGCATCTACAATTACTGGAATATTAATTTGCTCAAGAATTATTCTCAAATTATAAGGATTTCGGATTCCCAGGCCTGACCCGATAGGCGCACCGAGGGGCATTACAGCAGCACATCCAATATCCTGTAATTTTTTACATAGAACGACATCATCGCTAGTGTAGGGCAACACGATAAAGTCCTGTTTCACCAATTCCCTGGCCGCGATGAGCAATTCTTCGTTATCGGGAAATAGAGTTTTTTCATCTCCCAACACTTCTAATTTAACAAAATTAGTTCCAAGGGCTTCCCGTGCTAACTCGCATGTTAAAATTGCATCTCTGGCATTATAACAACCCGCTGTATTAGGTAATAAATCAATCGATTTATCAATGTGGTTTAACAGAGATCCCCCAGACTTATCATTTAAATCTACGCGCCGGATTGCAACTGTAACAATCCCTGTTCCACTGGCCTCATGAGCAGCAGCCATTATTTCATTATTGGGATATTTCCCGGTACCCACAATTAAACGTGATTTGTATGTTTTGCTACCAAGTTTCAAATCTTCATTCACTTTCATCTTAAAATATATTAACCGCCCGAGGTCGCATGAATAATTTCTAAAACATCACCTTTTTTTAGGCGCGTCGCCCCAAATTTGGATTTGGGCACTACCGAGTAATTTAATGCCACTGCAATACCATTTTCAGTTGAAACCTCAAACTCATTCAAGATGTTTTTGATAGTAATATCTTCTTCAAAGTCATATTCTTTTTTATTAACTGTAATCTGCATTGAGGTTTATAATGATTCCTAAATAGCTAAAAAAATATAGAAACAATTTAACCACAAAGCAAGATATTATTTAATATAATTTCTGTAGTAAAGTTCAAATAAAAATAAGCAATTACATAATTTTGTATGTATTTCTAATTACTTAACATGCTTATTATCTATACGTAGATTGAAGATTGAGAAATCTTTTTTAAACCCGTCATATTTTTTTATGGTTGTAGAAAATTATCAAATAAACGAACCTTTTTTAAAGGATGCATTCGGCACTTTTTACAAAGGCTTCGAAATAAAAACTGAAAAATCGGTAATTATCCATTGTGTGAATGACGAATTAGCCACCGAGCCTGAATTTACCGACATATATAATGCTACCTTTTCTGAAGTAGCTCAGTTAAATATACCCAATTTTGCTAAATCAATATCCGGCGGAAACACTGCTGAAATTCTCTATACAGTCTACCCCGATGCCGACTTAATCCCACTTAAGAATTTTCTTTCTCAAAATAACACCCTTTCAATATTCGATGCACCAAATTTGCTTGAAAAAATCAGTCAATCAATCCGGGCATTGCATATTGAGGGGGTTCTTCATGGAACATTGTCACCCGAGTCTATTTTCGTGGATAATAAGCTGGAACGTTTCGAGATTTTTAATGCTGGCTCAGAAAAACTTATCCGGTACCTTCTTAAAAAATACCCGGGGAACCTGCAAAAAACCTTATCTTTTTTATCGCCCGAAATCTTAAGCCCCAATACGGCCTTACAGCGCCAAAGCGATGTTTACTCCCTGGGCGTATTATTTTACACACTCCTGGTTGGAAATACCCCATGGCCGGAGGCTGATCTTGAATCACTTCCGGGGAGCAGAGATTCCATCATTCCTCCGAGTTTACACCGGCTTGAAATTCCTGACTTTTTAGATTCACTTATTTTAGATGCTCTTGAAAAAAAACCAGAAGCAAGAAGTGCCAATCTGAGTCTATTTTTAAACAGCCTTACTGAGGCAAAGTCAAACATTATAGCTTCGTTTACACCGACCTCTGCACTAATTTACGACCGGTTTGATGAGCCATCACCCACTGAGACAGAAGAAAATCAGACAGCAGATAACGAGGATGACGGTGCCGAGGAAATAAAACCAGATACGCACTCAGACAGAATTGAAAATAAAAAACCGGAAGAGCCCATTCAAAATACACTGAAAGTTCCCCTGATTCAGAGCGATGAACCCCAAACATCAGCTAATCTGGAAAATGAGGATATTCCAACTAGTCAAAAGCAGGAATCTCAAATAATTGCCAATACTGGTGAAGTGGGTGTGAATGAAACAAAAAATTTTACAGATAATGAGGCGAATATTACTTCAGAAGAAGGTCAAAAAGAAACGCTTCTTGAAGATAAATTAAAGAGTTCCCCGGACAGCGGTTCGGTTTCAGACCATAGAAAGCAACTCCTAAACCATGAAAATGATTTTTTTACCCTGGACCTGCCTGAGAGCCCAATAGTTCAGAATGACAGCGATGACGCTCCGCTCAACAAAGAAAAAGAACTTTCTGAACCGGAAAAAGAATCCGCTAACTTTAAAAATGGCCTTTCAAAAATAAAGCCCGACGCAAATGTGCAGCAACTTCAAAATCAAAGCCCAGCCCAACAAACACCTGGTATTAAAAACGATATTGAAGTGGATGAGCCCCTATCCGAAAATACTGGAACTCAGGAAATATATACTGATGATTCTTTCGTGGAACAAGAGTTAAAATTCAAGACACACCAAACATTATTTCCAATTTTACAGATCAACGAACTTGATGATCGTTTAAGTTTTAAAAGTTATAGAGATAGTCAGAAGGCAAAAGAAGTACCGAATAAAGTCCATACACCCAAATCACAAAAAACTCTAATAACAAAACCATCGACGCAACAACCAGGTGCGCAACAAATCAAAACAGTCGGGCCGGAAACAAAATATCGTTATAGTGAATTGGACGATTTTGATGAAAAAACAGCCACAGCAACTGAGGAGTTTTTAGCTGAAACCGACAATAAAGAAAAGCGTTCCAAAACTCGATTCATGCGATCCATCTTACAAAAAGTTGGTATCCCTGCAATATCAATTCTTTCAATATACTTACTCGTTTTATTTATGATCGATCTTGGCATATCGGATGGGATAGAAGACATTAAAAAACGCATACAACACTCGTCAAACAAAACAGATCTAGCTCAGACCAACCTCATTCCCAATAGGAGAAAGGAAACTGCGGAGCAGAATAATTTATTGAGTAATGCAAATCCGGTACGAACTCAGAACCAAAATTTCAACCCCATAAATACTCCGACTCAAAGTATCAATACTAATATTCAGGATATCGCCGGTCTCCGAAAAAATCCATTGCTCAATTTAAATCCAAACAGAAATGTAACAAATGTCAATCAAAGGTCTACAAATCAAATCCGGCAAAACTCAACACCTCCCCCAACACGCACACTCCTTGAACCTGAATTAACAAACGAGGCTCAGCTCATTGTTGCAGTACGAAATAACACTACCCCCCTCGTGGCGAATATTTATCTCGATGGAAAGTTGTACGGTAAAACCAATAACCAGGGGATTCTTTCTATACCAAACTTGCAAAAGAATCAGCCATACCTTCTAAGAATTGGCAAGTCCGGCTTTGAAATGTTTGCGAGAGAAATCAATTTAAATCGGGCAGGCATTGAGACAATTGATGCCAACTTAACAGAAACCCAAACAAAGATAAGCAGTACACAATTGGATGACCTGAGAAAGCAAAGAAACAGACAGAAAAAAAGTCTCACGCAAAATAATCGACCGAAGAACAGGACTACTCAGGAGGAATTTGGCACCGTCAATATTTTACTTAACAACACTGAACCGATTAGCGATGCTTTTATCCGCATAAATGGGCAACCCTGGCAGGGCAGTAACTATGAAGCGCCAGCAGAAATCCAACTGCCTTCCGGCACCTATGAAATCGAAATCCAAAAAGATGGTTATATTTCAGCGCCCCAGTCTTATACGCTCGACCTTTTGAACGGTGATTACAAAACAATTTCCTTTATACTAACAACATTTTAATCCCATAGAAAAATCTTGACAAAAAAAGTTTAATTATCTATATTTGCCGAGTTTACAGGGTTCATTCCTTCCTTCAAAAGCATGGTATTTCCAGATGATGACAGTGAGTCAAGCTCCCGTGCTAAAAGGTAAAGAAGTAGAGCAAGTTTAAAGAAAAAACACAAAAATGACTTTAAAACTAAACCCCTATTCCTGGATAGGGGTTTTTCATATCAAAAAACTGAAAGAATTTAAATGGTAAAAGGTATAACAAAACGCTCCGAAGATTACTCAAAATGGTATTTAGATGTTATTGCAACTGCAAAACTGGCAGACTATGCTCCGGTTAAAGGTTGCATGGTTATCCGGCCGAACGGATATGCAATTTGGGAAAGAATGCAGGCAGAATTAGACCGTATGTTCAAAGAAGCAGGTCATGTCAATGCTTATTTCCCCCTTCTCATACCTGAAAGCTTTATGCGCAAAGAAGCCGATCACGTTGAAGGATTTGCGCCGGAATGCGCGACCGTAACACACGGCGGTGGCAAAAAACTTGATGAACCTTTGGTTATTCGCCCCACATCTGAAACAGTGATCTGGTCGATGTACAAGGACTGGATTCAGTCTTACCGTGATCTGCCAATTTTGATAAACCAATGGGCAAATGTTGTTCGCTGGGAAATGCGCACCCGTCTTTTTCTCAGAACCATGGAATTTCTCTGGCAAGAAGGCCATACCGCCCATGCAACTCCCGAAGAAGGCCAGGAAGAAACTCTCAAAATTTTAAACATTTATAAAACTTTTGCAGAAGATTTTATGGCGATGCCGGTTCTGGCAGGAGTTAAAACTGAAAAAGAAAGATTTGCAGGTGCAAAAGAAACTTACGCCATTGAAGCTATGATGCAAGACAAACGCGCATTGCAGGCAGGCACCTCTCATAATCTCGGACAAAATTTTGCCAAAGCATTCGATGTCAAATTCCAGGACAAAGAGGGCAATCTCAAATATGTCTGGGCCACAAGCTGGGGTGTTTCCACGCGGCTAATTGGCGGATTAATTATGACCCACAGCGATGACAATGGCCTGGTCATTCCGCCTAAACTGGCACCGCTGCAAGTTGTTATAATACCTATCTGGAAAAGTGACGATGAAAAATCGGCACTTCTCAATAAAATCGACTCGGTGACCTCAGATTGGAAAGGCAAAATTCTTTTTAAAGTTGATGACCGGGACAATTACCGCCCGGGCTGGAAATTCAATGAATGGGAAAAACAGGGCATTCCTATTCGTCTGGAAATGGGGCCTAGGGATTTGGCCGAAAATTCAATGATGTTGGTTCGTCGTGATACGGGTGAAAAAACGCCAATGTCGTGTGATAATATCACCCGCGAAATCCCCGCTCTGCTTGAAACCATTCAAAAAGATATGTTTGAAAAGGCTCGCGACTACCGCGACAACTCAACTTATGAAGTTGATGATTATGCGGAACTAAAAGAACGCTTAAAAAGTGAAGGCGGATTCTACCGCATCCACTGGAATGGTAAACGCGAGACAGAAGACCGGCTTCAGAATGAAACCAAAGCCACTATCAGAGTGATTGAAGAAAATGCGCCCAAAGAGAGCGGAAAGTGTATTCTGAGCGGAGAGCCTTCTGAAAGGCGTGTCGTCATAGCAAAATCGTACTAACCGGATTTCCAGATGAGCACTGAAAATACCTCTAAACCGATATTCAAATCGGGCTATGTAGCTATTGCCGGCAAGCCAAATGTCGGCAAATCCACCCTGTTAAACAATCTTTTGAATTTTAAAGTATCTTCCGTAACCCATAAATCACAGACAACCCGCCACATTATCCGCGGTATTTTAAATGGCGATGACCACCAGATTGTTTTTGTGGACACACCCGGCCTGCTTCAACCTAAATACAAACTCCAGGAGATTATGCTGCAAGTGGCGCTTAAGGCCTTACAGGAAGCTGACATGGCTCTATATATGGTGGAGGCAAAGTCAGAACCTGATGCTGAGGATGGCGCGCATTTACAAAAAATTCTCGATTATAATCAAAAAGTCATTCTGGTAATTAACAAAGTAGATCGCCTGCCGAAAGGTGAAATTTTACCGCTGATTGATTATTATTCAAAAAATTTTACGTTGCAAAAAATCATTCCAATTTCTGCTTTAAAAAACTCTGGCCTGGATTTATTAAAAACTGAAGTCCTGGCTGATCTGCCGGAGGGCATTGCGTTTTATGAACCTGACCAAATTGCCGATCAACCGGAAAGATTTATTGTATCAGAAATAATTCGTGAAAAAATCTTTTTGAGATTTAGCGAAGAGATCCCGTACTCAACCTCTGTTGAAGTTGAAGAATTCAAAGAAAGAAAAAAAAGCAAAGACTTTATTCGTGCCATTATTTATGTAGAAAAATCCAGCCAAAAAGGAATTTTAATTGGCAAAAGAGGTATTGCTTTAAAAGAAATCGGTCAATCATCCCGAAAGGATATCCTGGAAATTTTGGACCGGGATGTATTCCTCGAGCTTTGGGTAAAAGTCAAAGAAAAATGGCGCCAGGATGAGGCCGCCCT
>JAJDAE010000148.1 GCA_029262035.1 Candidatus Zhuqueibacterota bacterium | reverse complement strand
ATCTTTTTGCCCGGTATTGACGCCAAAAGGAATTGTCGGCAGAACAATCAATTTAGCGCCTTTGTCCCATGCTATTTTAGCAGATTCAGCGGCGATACTATCTGCTTCAATTATATCAGTAGAATAGGGTAAATGAAAATTGTGCGCTTCGGTTGCTCCCCAGGGTAGTACTGCCAATTCAAATTCAGTATCCTTTAAAGTTTCCCAGTTTGTATCTGCTAAAATATAGGGTCTCATATTATTTTCTTAAATTATCTGAATAAATTAATTGTTTTGGTTCTGACTTTTTGACTTTGACCATACCAGAGATAGGACCATCCTTAAAATGTGATCCAGTTTGAAACATTAAAGATTATCGTCGTAAATTTCTTCTGGAGAGGCCGTCGTGTTGGCAATTGTTTTAAATTTCATCATGATCTTATGCAGACTAAATGCAAAAACTGGCGCACGCTTCAAAGAAAATTTTAGAGATGTACAAATCCACGAATCTCCCAAAATTAGAAGCACGACGGCTGAATTTATTTTGTTAGACAATTATGTACACTCGCAAGCCTCATACATATTCACCGATAAATTGCTTTAGAACTTCAATATCAAGAACTCGATGCTCAGTCTTATATATATGCATTGATTTTATTAATCTAATCTCTTTCTCTAATTCAGTGAAATCAAATGGAAACGGCTCTGCACGATCCCTTTTTGAAGAAAGAGCATTATGTCGGTTGATGAGCATAAACCAAGTTCCATAGATTGGATCGTCATCCTGAACAAGAATTAGGTTTAGTCCTCTTCTATCGGAAGCTCGCAAATAGCCCCAAGCCATAATTCGTCGGTTTTCATATTCTGGAATTTGAAGCTCTATTAATCGAATCTTGCGCCCAAAGTCATCTCTAACTATCTCTCTATAAAAGTATTCTTCAATAATCGGTTCGATCTTAAAATCAAGAGTCTCATTGGACGGCATGCTTAGCGAACACCTAATATCGAAATCTGGAATATACAAATCTACTTTTCCTCCTTGATATTTTGTATTAAACTCATTGATAAACTCTTGAATAGGAGTGACAATCTCTTTCACGAATTGATATTTAATGACTTGCTTGAATTCACTTATTTCCTTTTGCCTTTTCTCACTTTGAATCCTCTTCTCCTGAGCTTTGTAGTCTTGGTCTAATCGTTTTTTTAAAACGGCATCAACGAATTTTGAATTATTACTCTTGGGTAATTCTTCTACCTCGAGTAGCTTTCTTATTTCACCCCACGTATGGAATCGATCTTTGATGTTCTTCTCAATCATTTTCATTATCATTTGATCAAAACCTGGCGAGATATTGGGATTGATTTTGGCTATTTGTTTTACAGGCTGAAATAAATGCGCTTCTCTCCATTTTTCGATATCATCCTTTTCAACATCCAGGGGATGCCTAAGCGTTGCAAGTTGATAAAACACAAAACCCATTGAATAAATGTCCATTTGAATCGTGTTCTTTTCATATCTCCATGCCTCCGGTGGCCAATATTGGATACACCCAAACCCTTTCAATGTAGATTTACGAGTGCTTGCTTCTATAATCTTTGATAAACCAAAATCAGTTATTTTTACAACATTATCTGCAAGTAAAATGTTGTCTGGCTTAATATCGCGGTGCACTAAGTGGTGATTAATCGCCTCCATACCATTTATTAATTGTGCGAAAAGAGATTTCAATTCTTCGTTGGTGAAGAATTCTTTTTGATTTTGCTTCTTACTTAGAATATTTTCGAGATTTCCATCACCAGCATATTCCATGATTATATAAGGTGGTAGCTGATTATAAGTTGACCCGTCATGGAAATAGTTGTATTTGATTATGTTCTTGTGAGACACTTTTACTGCCAGATTGCCCTCGTTTTTGAATGACCTTAACGTTTCCTGATCTGCAAATGGAGTCAGCAAAGTTTTTAAGGCAAAGATGTCATTATTGGTACACCTCTCGATACGAAAAACATTGCCGAAGTTTCCATTTCCAATAAATTCTAGCACTTTGTACTCATCTTTATTGGAATCAAAAACTATCGTTCCTGATGTAATTAACATTGTGTTATTTTTCTATTTTAAGCCTAACGTTAAAGTAAAAAGGCGAGACACTTTTTGCGTCCTTTAGAATACCTTGTTACATTCATAAGCCATACTTCAATCGCATCAACACTTTTGTCT
Source organism: Candidatus Zhuqueibacterota bacterium (assembly GCA_029262035.1). GTDB lineage: Bacteria > Zhuqueibacterota > Zhuqueibacteria > Oceanimicrobiales > Oceanimicrobiaceae > JAJDAE01. Next base: position 3,161 of record JAJDAE010000148.1, on the reverse strand, counting down.
TTACTTCATCGTTATATTCCGCTCGTCCTGGGTTTCTCTACCCAGGCCACCAAATAAAAACAGGGCTTCTGCCCTAATCAGTCCTGAAAGAGTTCCCTCTTCAATATTTTCACATCATTTTCTTCATCGGTTAACCATGTCCGAGCGCTGCTCTGCTTTCAAAACCAGCCCCTTTCTAACCGGATTGCTATTCTGTATTGTTTTTCTAACTCAGTTTGGGGCAGAAACCTTTTCTAATTACGCCATCCGGGGTCGTCATTCCCGAATGTTCTTGTCGGGAATCCATTCATGGTTCGTGCCTGGATTCCCGCTTAAAGCGTGCGGGAATGACCGGAAAAGGTACTTTCCGGATCGATACTAATTACGCCCTGGGTAGAAACTCAGGGCGAGCGAATAATTAAATTAAAACGAAAGCTGCAAATCTACCTTACCGTTGGCACAAACGGCGCCACCGCCAAAATCTCACCGCTGCGAATTTTAGACAGCAGTGTCAGTTCACGCAAAGCAATTTTTGCTTCAACCGGCAGGCTTTTTAGCAAGGCAATATCCGGGTTTTGCGTTGACAGCATTCGTGCGGCGGTCATATTAAATTTTTCGATTATGGATTCCCACAATCCTTTGGGCTGCGGATAAACCACCCACTCAGTCTTTTCTTCGGGCTCGATGCCGGCCTTGTCTTTGGCGATGCCGAGCGCTACATTCAGGCTGCCAAGGGTATCCACCAGGCCAATTTCATAGGCGCGTTTTCCGGTCCAAACCCGGCCCTGAGCAACTTCATTAATTTCCTCATAACTTTTGTCGCGGGCAGAGGAGACCTTTGTGATAAAAAAGTCGTAAAAATCTTCGCCGCTTTCTTTAAATTTCCGCCATTCCGTGGGAGTTAGCGCACGCTTGTCAGTCAGCATATCCGCGTGCTGATTGGTTTTCACCGTCGACCAGTCAATCCCCAGTTTATCGTAAGTGCCGGACAGATTAAAGATGGTGCTGACCACACCAATGGAGCCGGTAAAAGTCATGGGCTGCGCTACAATGGCGTCAGCGTTCATGGCAATCCAGTACCCACCCGATGCTGCCACGTCGCCCATGGAAATAATCACCGGCTTGGCTTCCCTGACTTTTTCGATAGCCGCCCAAATTTCATCGGAGGCCAGGCCGCTGCCGCCGGGGCTGTCCACCCGCAAAACCACTGCCTCAATATCCTTATCATAAATGGCTTCCCGCAGCATTCCTGAAATGGATTGCGCGCCGAGGATGCGTCCGTTCATGGCATCGTGGCCGCTGTAGCCGGGCATAATGGTACCAATAGCATATATCAACGCAATTTTACGACCGCCGGTAACGCCAACTTCGTAGGGCTCCATGTTTGCATATTGCCCGACATTTACAAGGTTGAATTTTTTCGAAGTTTGCCTGCCATAAACTTTTTCACGAATCACATCAAGCACTTCGGACTCGTACTTCAGGCCATCGACCAACTCGTTTTCCAAGATTTTCTCTGAACTGTAAATACCGTCTGCCATCAACGCCAGTAGCGCGTTTTCGGTAATCTCCCGTTGCTCACAAACAGCGCTTACAAATTCTTGCTGAATATCCCCCAGGAGCATTTCCGTCTCTTTACGATGAGCCGCCGTCATGGACTCGCGTTTGTACATATCTCCGGCACTTTTATATTTTCCCACATTGTGAACCTGCGGTTGTAATCCCACTTTGGTAAAAAGCCGCTTCACAAAAGGAATTTCCGCAGCAAAGCCATTAAACTCTGCGCGTGCCTGCGGCTGCAGATAGATTTCATCCGCTGACAAGGCGATGTAGTATGATTTTTCATCGCAGTAATCGACATAAGCAACCGCGAACTTGCCGCTCTTTTTAAACAGCTCAATTTCTTCTTTAATCTCTTTGGCCATTGCCCAGCCAAGTCCGGGATAAAAAACTCGCAGGAACAGGCCGTGGATTCGATCATCGCGTTGCGCCAAGGTTAAGGCCTGGCGGATGTCATGCATTTGCAGGGCAGAGCCTTCAAACTCACGCGCAAAAGCATCTCCGGGATATTGTTCCGTAACCTGTCCGGCCAGAGTCAGATTCAGAACTGAATTATTCCTGACGATGGGTTGATTTTCAAACAGGGCTCGTAAACCAAGAACGAACATCAAACTCATAAAAGCAAAAAACGAGAAAATAAAAACGAAGAAGATTACCCAGCCCCTTTTTACAGCCATTGAGCCCTCCAAATATTTAGCAATTGTGGTTCTATTTTCTAAATGATAATTTTCAAACTTATCATTCCGGTACACCTTAAAAACAGACGCCCGGAATGACAGTTTGGAATGTTTTGGTTAAGTCATTATATTTATGAAATTCAGAGCATTAAAGCAATTTCTTTGTGCTAAACTACTCGAGGCGATTAGTAAAAAAGGTCAAAAGGGTATTTTAAGTTTAGTGTGTATTATTTATGTTAGCTTAAAATTAATTTGGAGGGTACATGTTTAAAAATATTTCTATTGTTACCGCAGCTTTTATTTGCCTGATGGCAGTTTCAGTCTCTGCGCAAGGACTTAGCATTGGGCCGCAAGTAGGCTACCAGAAATCTCAAGATGCCGATGGCAGCTATATGGCCGGTGCCAGTGTGCGCTTAAAGCTTACCCCATCTTTAGGTGTTGAGGGCGCGATTAATTATCGCAAGGAAGAAGTTGGTAATCTTTCAGTGAAGAGTTGGCCAATTCTGGTAAGCGCTCTATTTTACCCTCTGCCGGTTCTTCCGGTTTATGGTGTAGCCGGTGGCGGATGGTATAACACTACTTTTGATTTTGACGACTCAAATATCGATAACGAAACCAAGCAGGAGTTTGGCTGGCATTTTGGCGCGGGCGTTGAAGTTCCTCTGGGTAAAAACAAGTTGTACGGGGATATCCGTTATGTATTTTTGGATTATAGTTTCGATGATTTACCAACTGATATTGATAGCAACTTTTATACAATTATGGTTGGGTACCAGATCGGGCTGTAATTAGTTTACGGAACCAACTGTCTTGTCCTAAAATAACTTCACAGTTTTTTATATGATTTTGAGCAAAAACAATAAGGATTTACCACTTTATGCTGCTATTTTTAACTTTTGATAATGCACTTCATCAGGGGTTCTTAAATCTAAGCCCCAATGTATT
>JAJDAE010000147.1 GCA_029262035.1 Candidatus Zhuqueibacterota bacterium | reverse complement strand
CATGGAAACACAAGATAAAATGGTTGAAGTATTAAGCGAGTTGAAAGAATTCACTCGCGAAGGTGAGTATCAGGATGCCCTTTCTCTTTTAATGGATTATTTTCGGAAAAATAGTCATCCGAAAATTTTGGCTGAGACAGTAAGGTTATCACTCCTTTTAGATAAGAAAGAACAGGCTTTGAAGCTCTTTTTTCATCTTAATAAAAATGAGAACCGGACGGAATTTATTGATGCAAATATTTTATTACGTCTCAAGCTTTGTTTTCCTGATGATGCCGTTGTACAGGATTGTGAACTTGTTCCCGCAATGGGTGGGAAGTGGGTTGATGATTTTATAAAAAATAAAAACGAAAAAATCTATGAAGCAAATCTCATAAACTGGTATTTGAAATGTGGGGATGGGCGTTCCTATTACAAATTTAATTCTAAGTGTCGATCCTGCGACCATGAACATCTTGTGCCGGTCTATATGTTTTTTCTCATTTATCGGGAATATCTTTGCCCTAATTGTTTGGCTAAACAGTTTTTGAACTTTGATGTTTTGGAGTCATTCTTTAGGGCTGATAAAATTGATGATAAGCTTGCTGATAAGATAGAAGCTTGTGATGAAAAATGCCGTCAGATAAGAGTTAATTTGAACAATGATACGCTCGTAGATAATCAATACCCGCTTATGAGCCAGTATTTAAATATAGACTACGTTTTTATCCTTAATCAACTCATTGTAAAACGTTTATACAATCAAAGTTAAATTAATATGTTAGATGACAGGCCTACAATTTTTGCCGCAGGGTTATTCCCCGGCAAAAATAAAGTTTTTCTGGAAGAACTGTGCAAGCGGTTTCGTGTGATTACAATAAAAGGTTTTTACTTTGAACCTTCCGAAACACTTAAGCCGGAATTAGCTGAAGATTTATTGCCGAAAGAAGAGCTTAATATTCCTGAAACTGAAATTGTTTTCCTGATGCACGAATTATTAGATGGACTCAGGCTTGACCTAAAAGAAATATCTCCGGATTTTTCAGATATTGATATTGAACGTGAGGAGTTGGATTCATTTTATCCCATCTGCAAGTCTGTGATTTCAATGGCATTCGTTTTTAAAAAGCTGGTAAATTATATCAAAATAGATATGGTTGTTTGTAATGCCGATTATTCCGGAATGCGTCGGCCAATCATTATGGAGGCACGTAGACTTGGCATACCAACATTGAATATTGAACACGGCTACTTCGCAATGGCGCCTTTGCCCTCTGCTTTGAAAGATCCGCAGAAACATTCCGCATGGTTTGCGATCAGCGACTTTGTCAATCTCGATAACGAACTGGAAAAAATATATTGGGAAGAAAGTTGCAAGTTAAACAACATAAATACGCCTACCAAATTTATTGTAAATGGAACCCCTAATGACAATTCATTTGATTGTAATTTAAGCCGGAAGGCTGCCTTGGAAACCCTTAACCTGGAAAGCGGTAAATTTAATATTGTAGTTGCAGGTACCTGGAATGAAGCGCATCATCCCAGTACAATAATAGAAGGTCAGATTGCTCATGCAAATTATTTTATCGATGTTTTGACAACATTGGGAGAAATTGAGCACACAGATTTTCAAATTATTTTGAAACTACATCCTGCTTTTTCAAACAAAGAACTTTTTTCTGATCTTACACAATATCTGAACCGATTTCTGAAGTCGAACAATTTAAAGGTACCGCTTATTACAAACCATAGCCTGGACAAGATAATTGCGCTTTCAGATTTATTGATCTGCCCACATACATCCTCATTGCTCTGGGAGTTTTTCCTCGCTGATGTGCCGGGAGTTGTCTTTCCGATGCCGAGTCTTTACGAATTGTACGATGTCGATAAACTGAATACCAGTAACGTTTTGTTTGAATCGCAATGCATGAACTATGTTTTTAATCAAACAGAACTGATTAACATCGTTAATTATTATACGCAGACTGAAAATCAAAAAAAGCACAAAAAAAATGCCACCGATTTAAAAAAACGCTATCGCATTAATTCGATTTCTGCGCGGGAAAAAAGTGACCATATCTGCAACTGGATGTTGGACTATTTTCAGAAAGATCAAACCACCACTGATTAAGAAACTCTCTCAATATCGCTTTAGTTTATGCAAGAAAAAATTGAAATCGTTCGATTGCTGCCGGATGTAACGGGTGTTTATATTCAAGCCGAATGCAAAAATTGTAACCAAGAGTTTAAGCAATATCTGCCAACAATATTTGGCTTGGGCATTGGAGCCCTGGCCTGCCCGGGTTGTTCGGCAACTTCTGAAATTGACCCGGTACGCCTGCTCGAGGCTGTGGATGATTGTATGCCTTCTGCCAGTGCAGTTGATCATGACGCCATTAACGGGGCCGCCTCGCGCGTTGCCGAAAAATGGTATCGAGTTGATGAAATTGCTGAAGCGCTTGACTATAATGGTATTAACCTTGGCGAGCCGGCCGAACGATTTCTGACTTCGATAATAACCAACGGTATTCATTTGTCCCAAGCCCGGGAGGGTGATGAATGAAACGCCATATTTTGTTTTTTGATTTAGAAAACCCCGCTTGTTTACCAATTATTGAAAATAGTGTAAAAGGCGGTTTTAGCCCGATTTTAAATGCAAGTCCACTTCAGGATGCAGCGATTTCTAAGGGTCTTCCTGTTTTAAAGTGGGAAGACTTTTTCACATCGATAATTCAGGATGTATCCCAGGCAAAAACCACAATAATTTTAAATAAATTGTTGACGGTTTTCAATTCACCGGATTTATGTAAAAAGGCATTCGGCTCGAAGTTTGGTAATTTTTTCCCACATTCCGGTCAAAATTTTGTTAACCAATTGGCCAGGCTTGTAAATTCCGAGATTATTACAATTGGGATGTTTCAAAGAGTTTTAAATGAGCTTAAGCTTGAGTTGATAGTGCTTGGTTGTGATAACAGCCCTACGGAACGTGCTTTGGTTTTGGCTGCACGCAAGGGGAAAATTCCAACATTACAAATTGCTCATGGCCATTATGGAAAAGCTCAAAAGAGTGAAACTGCCGGTAATATGCATACGGTTTATGCCGATTTTATTGCGACTTACGGTGAAATAGAGCGAGAAAATTTGATTGGGAATGGCAATTCAGCAGAAAAGATTTTTGTAACCGGATCTCCATATTGGGATTCGCTCTATAAGGAGAAAAGAATCTCAAACAGCGAGGCCAGGCATCTCTTAAATTTACCTTCAGGCCAGCGCGTTATTCTTGTTACGTTTACATACCTGGACCCTTCGTCATCTCATTTTTACAGGGGCTCCCGAAGAATGTATGAACAAATGCTGGACTTGGCAAAGTTGAGCAATGAGTTGGGTGATGATGTAACTTTTATTCTACGCCCGCACCCGCACGAAATTTTGCGTGCAACAGGTGATAAAAAAATAGTTTCCGGAATAGATGAATTGTTTACGCAATGGGCAAAGCAAAGAGGCTTTTCAAATTTTATAATCGATCGGCAGAAATTTGCTTCGGTTGCTATTGCCGCTTCGGATATTGTATTGTGTTTAGGGGAGTCGAATCTTATTCTGGAAGCAATGATTTTGCAGAGACCCGTGATTATTATGCCGCTCTTTGAAAATACAAACTTTACTTATAATGAAGAAATCGGCATTCAGGTGGTTAATGATTTCACCGCTTTACTTGTTTGTGTGAATAGTTTTTTGGCTGATGGACAAAAAAGTGCGAAAACGATAACTGAACAAAATGAAATATTGCCGGGGATCAACCTGAATCAAGATGGCAAAGCTATTGAGCGACTTTCAGATTTAATCATCACTTTGGCTAATCAAAGGCTGGCGGCTGTTGCTCGGGCTACTTCACGCGACAAAAAACATTTGCGGATTCTTCAAATTATACATGACTTTCCACCTCAATCTTTTTCAGGAACAGAGCTTTATACTTTAAATTTTTCAAAGGAGTTGAAAAAACGCGGTCACGATGTAACAGTACTTTATCCCGTCCACGACGCATCAAAAAAATCTCTGCAATTTGAGGCAGCAAAATATGAAGGCCTGAATGTCGTGCGGTTTAACGTATTTCAACCCGACAAGAAAAATTCTGATATTCTAAATAACGAATTCGATGCGCCATTTAGAGACTTCTTACAAAAACACGATTTTGATATAGTGCATGTTCAACATCTTTTCGGATTAAGCGCCAATTGGGTGAGCGTTGCAAAAGAAGCCGGGTTACCGGTTTTAATGAAAATTGATGATATGTATTTGTATTGCCGGCAGGGTCATTTGATGTACCAAAATCAGAGTTCTTGTTCCGGCCCGGAGTCGCTTGATAAATGTTATGAATGTACTTTTGGGACAAAACCAAATGAAGACCCGGAATACACCGCCAGCATTTTTTATTACCTCTCATTGCGCCGCGAGATTTTACGACGCATGTTTCAGCAAGTGGATTTTGTGCATACGCCATCTCAGTTTTTAAAAGAGACCTGCATTACGAACAATTTGAACAATCGGGAATTCCATGTACTGCCCACCGGGATAAGTCCGTTTGAGATTCAAAAAAGAAAGAAAGTACGCGGGGTTGTTCGAATTGGCTTTATGGGAGAAATAGATATCAGGAAAGGAGTTGATATTTTCTTCCAGGCGATAGAGCAGGCAAACAGTAAAATAAATGTGGAAAAACAAGCCAGTCTGCAATTTAAAATTTATGGCAGGCACTTCAATAACGACCTGTATCTTTCCATGTGTGCGAAGGTAAATGATTTTGAGAATGTTAACTATTTGGGTAGTTTTTCTCCGGAAGAAAGACATCGGATTTTTTCTGAGATAGATTTACTTGTCATGCCATCGCTGGGTGAGAATTATCCTTTTATTCTGCGCGAAGCTTTCTATGTGGGCATCCCGGCTGTGGCTACTGCGATTGCCGGAGTCCCTGAAATAATTAGAGACGGCGAAAATGGGTTTTTAATCCCGCCTGGAGATGTTGGCGCCTTGGCTGATATTTTTGTTAAAATAGCCCTTAATCCTGCCTGTTTAAAAAATCTGAATCCCAAAAATAATAATACAAAATTGATTGCCCGTGATGCAGAAGAGTTTGAAGAAATCTATTTGAAATTTATGCCGGACAAAACGGTTGTTGCAGATAACCAGGAACCTGTTTTTCATGAGATTCGTGAGCTGATTTCGGCGGAAAAATATATTGATGGCTTAAATCTTCTTGGTGAAATTATTGACAAAAATCCCCAAAATCCAAAAGCATTGAACCTGATGGGTGAAATTTATGATCGCCTGGGGAAAACGGATGAAGCGATCAAACTTCAAAAGATGGCAAAGCAACTTTCAGATTAAGTATCTGTTTCCTCATTAATCCCACCTGATTTTTTTATTTCCAGTCGTTCCAAGAATGTTAAATCTATACACTTTTTTTCATCTCAATTTGGCCTATTCTTCTATTGAAGAAGAAAAACGGATTGAGGTGATTGAAAAATGTTATTGGCCACTTTTACGCCTGGCCGAAAAAACGAAGTTGCCAATTGGCATTGAGCTGACCGGCTACAGCCTTGAACAAGTTTTAGATATTGCGCCCGGGTGGGTTCAAAAATTAAAGGAGCTAATAAGCTCCGAGTTGGTGGAATTTATCGGCAGTGGGTATGCCCAGGTCATTGGCCCGCTGGTACCGGCCAAAGTCAATGAAGCTAATTTAAGGTTAGGATTGAAAACTTACGAGCAGATTCTATCTTTGGAACCTCAAATTGCCTTAATTAATGAACAGGCTTTTTCAGCCGGCTTGATTTCTCTTTACAAGCAAGCCGGGTATAAAGCTATTATTATGGAGTGGAATAATCCCGCAACTAACCATCCGGAGTGGCAGACTGAGTGGGCTTATTATCCTCAGCTCGCCTGTGATAATCATGGATGCGAGATTCCTGTGATCTGGAATCATTCAGTAGCTTTTCAGAAATTTCAACGCTACGCTCATGGAGAAATGCAGTTGGCTGAACAACTGAACTTTCTTGAAGCGCAAAATACCGGTGACGAGCGCGTCTTTTCTTTATATGGGAATGATGCAGAAATTTTTGATTTCAGACCCGGCCGCTTTCATACCGAATCGGTTCTTGGTAAGGAAAGTGAATGGGAACGTTTAGAGCGGCTTGTTGAAGCTATCAAAGAAGATGAAACTTTTCGTTTTGTTCTTCCAAATGAAGTTTTGGCTCCTGGTGGCCAAACAGATTCCTTTAATCGAATTGAACTGCAGAGCACGCAGCAGCCCGTGCCGGTAAAAAAGCAAAATAAATATAATATTGCACGGTGGGCGGTCACAGGAATAGATGATCTGGATATCAATACCCGTTGCTGGCAAATTTATGAATCACTCGTTAACGCACACGATACGGCTGAGGATTCGTGGCGTGAACTATGCTATTTGTGGAGTAGTGATTTCCGCACTCATATTACTCATAAAAGATGGCATGAATATCAGAATCGGCTAAAGAAGTTTGAGCAGAAGTACTCATGTTTCGAAGAAAAAGTGTTCTCTATTAGGGGCAGTAAAGAAACAAATGATTGGGTGATTAAGCAAGGCGAGAGGTTCCTGTTTGTAGAAAATCAGTATTTAAAAGTCGAACTGGATTGTTACAAAGGATTGGCTCTTCGAAAGCTTTGGTTTGATGATTTTTCGGGTGAGCACCAGCTGGGAACTTTACCACATGGATATTTTGAAGATATTACGTTTGCTGCGGATTTTTATTCGGGGCATTTTACTTTTGAAATGCCGGGCAGGCCAAAAGTAACAGATTTGGAAAAAGTTAAAGCCAGTATCGAGAGATATCCCGGGTGGCTGGAAGTTAAGTGCAAAATCAAAACTGGTTTTTATCCTTTTACTAAAATTTTAAGAATATATTCAGATCGTCCGGAAATTGGCTGGGAGTACAATTTCGATTGGCCTGCTTTGCCGGTGGGTTCAATGCGATTCGGTCATTTTACATTAAACCCTAAGGCTGCCCAACCACAAGATTTATTTTTTCAAACGCATAATGGCGGCAAAAAGGCAGAGCATTTTCAAGTGAATAATATACCTGTTGAACATGGTAAAGCAGTTTCCGCGCTGGTCTCCGTTTCAAATGCTCTGGGTCTAACCGAAGGGCAAGTTACATTTGGTTGCAAAAAGAATAGGTTGAAATTAAGTGTGGAAAAATCCAATGCTTCCTTGATCGGCCTGATAACACATCATCCCATTTCCTCCAGTTATCTTTTCAGAGTAAGTCTCTCAGCTCGTGAAATTGATGAAACCAACCATTTAGATAAGTCTCCTATATTACCTTTCTCAAAAAACATTCAATTTTCTATCTCACCAAAGCGATGAAAAAATTAGAAAATATTAACTTATTAATTAACCTCTCAGGCTAATCAGCCGATAAAAATAAAAAAACTTAAAGAAAGTTAAAAAAAAGTAGCAAGTTGAAATGGTTGCCGTCGATAATAAAACCAAGATAAACCGCCTTATGAAGAGAAGAAAAGATTGGAAGGTGAAAGATGGCGATTAAATATGCAAACCCTAAGAAAAAAAAGAATCCATATTTACTGCAACAAATCAGGGGAGCAAGCCCGGAGAAACTTATACTCATGTTATATGATGTCGGGTTGAAAAGTTGCAGAGCCAGAGATAAAGGAAAAGCGTCAAAGGTTTTCGTTGAATTAATATCGGCCTTAAATTTTGATTATAATGATGTCGCTTTAAAGTATTTTGATTTATACAGGTTTGCCCTTGATGGCGTTAACGCCGGAAAATATGAGAATGCTATTATGGTGCTGGAAGGGTTGCGTGATGTTTGGGAAACTGCGGTATTGGGCAAAGTTGAAAGTTATAATTAGTTTGTTTGGAGTTTAGAAATGGAATTGGCGAAAACTGATACACGAAATATTGACTACAACTTGTCCAATCTATCACCTGAAGAACTTGTACTCAAGTTGTATGATTTGGGAATCGAAGGTTGTGAGCAAAAGGATCCTGAAAAAGTATTGAGGGTACTGAACGAATTAGTTGCCTCTCTTGATTTTAATTATTATGAAACCGCCAATACCTTTAATAATGTCTATAAATATGCTATCCATATTTTAGGGAATGGTGATTTTTCAGAAATTCAAAATATATTGAATGAATTACGTTCTGCCTGGGATAGCTTTGTTACTGCCAAGAACGGTGCTTTTCAAAAAAAGTTAGATTGCGGAGTGTGCTAAATGGGTATTGATATTTTCACTGGTGGTAATCAGAGCCTTGAAGCTTTAATTCAGACAACTTTAAATATTGAGGCGCAGCCGCGATTTGCATTTGAAGATAAAAAAGAATTATTTCAGGCTCGTCAAACAGTGCTTTCTGAAATTGATTCCCAATTATCGTCTTTGAACTCCCTTGCAGAGCGTTTAACAGATGCTTTGACTGATTATTTTGCTGCCAAGACAGTGTCAACCAGCGACGACGATATTTTTTCAGCCACCGCTGAAGCCGGTGCTCTTGCGGCCAGTCATGATGTCAGCATTGACAGATTAGCGAGCTCCGATTCTCGGGTTTCAAAGCAATATACCAGTACTGGCACGGACCTCGTAACGTTTTTTTCCACAAACGGATCGCAAACCTTTGATCTTGAAATTGCACATCCAACGACGGCAGATTCTGGTAACCGGGAAACTATTAGCGTCACTGTTAATCCTTCAGGAACAACAGATGATGATATTATGGATGAAATTGCTTTGGCGGTCAACAATGCTATGAGTACAGCAGTTACTGCGGAAACAATTGATGCAGATGAGAAGCTCACTGCTTCTGTGGTTCATGAAGAAGATGGCACAAGCCGTATGATTTTTAAGAGCGGTCAATCCGGATACACCTATCGAATGGTTCAGACGGATTCAGCCAATTCTTTACTCGCTGAATTAGAAATTAATAGCGCGAGCCAAACATCCGGCACCTCGGGAGGATATATTACACTTGTTGGAACATCGGACTCAACAAGCGAATTGAATTCGAAGCTTGATATTGATGGCTTAACTTTTTACCGGGATAGCAATACTATTAATGATATTCTTGATGACGTAACGATAAACGCGAAAGACGTTACTACTTCAACGGAATCTATGCAAGTCTCTGTCGATACTGAGACTGTTAAAGAAGAAATCCAAGCGATGCTTGACGCTTATAACAAAGTGATTCTCTATATAAAAGAGAAATCAAGCGTAGATCCTGAGACAAGTGCGAGGGGACCACTTGCCGGTGATTCCACCTATAGTTACGTTCGTTATAGTTTGAGAAATATGTTTACCGGGAATATTAGCGGTGCCGATACAGGTAACCCCGAGCATCTTTTTGAAGTTGGTATAACTGCGGCAAATGATGGTACATTGAGTTTTACTGATGACGAAAAATTTGAAAATGCCCTCGCAGCAGGCTCATCACAGGTATCAGATTTATTTAACAATTCTACAGACGGAATTGCAAATCAGGTTGAGGATTTCCTGGAAAACTTTGTGAAGACCGGTGGCATTATTGATGATAGTAAAACAAGTATTACGGATAGGATAAAGAGTATCGATAGCCGGATTGAGCGTTTTGATGAAAGATTGGCTCAACGTGAAGTTCAACTTAGAAAACAATTCGCAAGGATGCAGGAAGTTTCCACGCTTCTAGGTGGTCAATCGGCAGCGTTCTCAAGTTTACAGTCATCACTTTTATTTTAATTTAGGGTCGCAAGCTAGTGAAAAATATTTATGAAAATCTTCTGGAAATTCAAAACGTATCCGGGCAATTAAAGGGTTTGCTTCTCGAGGATGATATAGATATGGTTTTTAAAAAACTTGCTGAACGGCAAACGTTACTCGACAAACTGCAAGGTTTTCTGGCAGATGTCGATATGGAAAGTAGAAAGAGTTCAAACTATGAAACAAAAGAAATAATTAAATCAATTTTAGCATTGGATAAAAAAAATATAAAGGAGGTGAAAGCCAGACTAAGTGATTTAACAAATTCTCTCTCTTTTTTAGAGAAAGAGAAAAAGACGCGAAAGCGGTTGCAGTCGGCAACTAAAGTCCGACGTAAAAAGATAGTTGATATTTTATACTAATTAATTCAGGAGCAACATTGTTTAATTAACTCAGTGTTGAGGGTTTTAAGATGAAAGTACAAGACTTAAACAGCGTAAATCCTCCCAAAAGACCTGACAAACAATCTTCCGTTGAGGATATAAAGCACGAACGGAAATTGAAAAGTAAAAATTCTGATACGAGTACAAACCAAGCGTCGAGTATCGGTAAAAGCGATCAGGTAGAAATTTCTCCGGAAGCAATTGAACGTCAGAAATCGAAAGATGAGTTCGGCGCTTCAAAAGAACTGTTGTCTCAGTTGCCTTCTTCCCGGGCTAATGTTATTTATGAAGCATTGGCCAAAATTAAAGCTGGGCTGTATTCCAGTGATGAAGTTGTTGAAGAAGCTGCTTCCAGACTTTTGAGTGGTGGAGAACTTGACAATATTATCTGATAATTATTTTAAAAGGCCAGATAATTAATCAAGAAACATTTTTTTTCAGAGTCACCCCTTCCTCTATGAAATTGAACATCAATTTCTGACTGGCATAAATATGCCCAAAATCAATTCCCCTTTTATTTTTCTATTTATTTAAAGTTCAAAGTAATTTTTTAAATTTCAGCGAAATCAGTTGGAATTATTTCGTCAAAACCTTTACCAAATCCCCCCGCTTCAATTTGTCAGTTAATTTCATGCCATTAATAATCGCCAATTTATCCGGATTTGTTTTTTTGCTTGGATGTTTTTTTAGAAACGTTTCCAGATTGGTAGCCCGGGTTACTTTCACAACTTTGATGCGTGCAGGCTGCACATTTTTTGCAGCCTGATTTTTGAGTCGATCAAAGCCCTCCATCGTGCGTTTAAAAGTGCTAGTATAATTTGGGAAACTGCTGGCTTCCGAAAAACCATGAAAGACGTAGATATTTTTGTCTTTTTGAATGAAGTAAGAAAGTACGCTCAGTTTACCCTGTTCGTTTGATAAATCAATCTGGCGAATTTCAGCAGTAAAACCGTTAATCCTTTTCGCGCTTGAGGCGTTAACCGTGCCTTGAGAATTCTTGACAAACTTATCTGCAGCGGCGCGGGCACTTGTTTCTTGTCCCAGTGTAAACTGAATACCGGCGGTTTGATCCGCATTGACCATCATCACCACTTGCGGCGTGTTTTGAATTTTCCAGCCGCCCGGTACCGGGTATTGAAAGTCAAGGCCGGGGTGATAAAAATAGTCATTCTCCGCAAAGCCCTGCCTTGGATCTTCACCAAAAACAATGCCGTTGATCAGTTTTAAATAAACATTCCGGTTGGTTTTGAAATTTTGTCCAACAGCTTTTGCCTGCTCTTTTTCAGTTAGCCTTAAAGCCTTTGCTTCCCGGTCATGCGGATCGGGGTGAGTGGATTGCCAGGTAGGCAGCCCGGGACCGCTTTCATCTCGCAGTCTGCCCAATGTGCCGAAGAAATGTGACATGTTGTTGGCATCGTAGCCGATGGCGGTAGAATATTCAACACCGAGTCTGTCGGACTGGGTTTCCTGGTCGCGGCCAAATTTTAAAAATAATAAACCGATGCTTTGCGCAGCGACATTACCAAATTGTCTGAAAGTCTCTGAAACAACAGAGCCTGCCACGAGGCCAACTTGTGCGATTTGAGCGCGTGTGTAAGCTTTCGCACCATGACGTGCAGTAACATGTCCAATTTCATGACCGAGTACGCCGGCAACTTCGGCTTCCGAATTCATATAACCCAGAATGCCGCGAGTGAAATAAACATAGCCTCCTGGTAGCGCGAACGCATTGATGACCGGGCTGTCCAAAACACGAAAATGAAACTTTAACTCGGGGCGATGCGATACTTTTGCCATTTTCTGCCCCATATTGTCCAAAAATTTGGCCAGCTTTGGATCGTCGTAGAGTCCATATTGTGCCACAATTGCAGGATCCGACTCTATGCCCAATTTGATTTCCTGGCTCTCACTCAACAAGTTGAGTTCACGTCTGCCAGTAACCGGGTTAACGGCGCAGGATACCAGGAAATGACATAAAAATAGAACTAAAATGACAGGTTTCAAGTGCAAGTTATTTATTTTCACTTTTCCCTCCATGTGGTTTGTTCTCATTTCAAATCAGTATTGACTATCTTAATCGATTTTTGTATAATGACGCTTGTTACAGCAATATAATGTAAAAATTAACTTAAAAATCAACTAAAAATTCTTAACGCTTCCCGAATTTAGGAGAATTAAAATGCAAAAGATTACAAAATTAATTTTAGTGGTTTTTGCTGGTCTTGTCTTGTTTGGAGGTTGTCAAAGCAAAGATTTACAACTTCAAATTGATGGAAATGTGGGCGAGCTGTTAAATAAATTTGCCCCGGTGGAAGTTACGGCCGACATTTCTTTTCTACCTGAAAATGAAAAACAAGCGCTGATGAAATTAATTCAAGCCAGCCAGTATATGGAAGAAATTTTTTTGCGTCAGGTTTGGGAGAAGAATCCGGAATACAAAAAGGCTTTGGCCAGGAGATCGGATGAATTAGGCAGAGATGCGTATCAATATTTCTTGATTTCCTTTGGCCTCTGGGACCGACTGGATGAGCATGAAGCACCTTTTATTAGCGATATGGAAAAACCTGCAGGCGCCGGTTATTATCCTGTTGATATAAGCAAAGGTGAGTTTGAGGCGTATGTTGAAAAATACCCTGAGCAAAAAGAAAGCCTTTCCAGTTTATTTACCATTGTTCAGCGTAAAGGCGATGCCTTGATTGCGGTTGACTATTCTACAGCTTTTGAAACCTGGCTGCAACCCGCCGCAGAGTTATTGCGGGACGCTGCTAAATTGACCAAGAATGAATCCCTGAAAAAGTTTCTGGAAACCCGTGCGACTGCCTTTATGACAAATGACTATCGCGAGAGTGACATGGCCTGGATGGATCTGGACAGTCCGGTTGAAATTACTATTGGCCCGTACGAAACTTATGAGGATAAACTTTTCGGCTTTAAGGCAGCCTTTGAGTCGTTTGTTACCGTTACCGATCCGGAAGAAAGCAAGAAGCTGGCGCGTTTTAAAGAACAACTACCAGCCATGGAACGCAACTTGCCCATCCCGGATAAAATGAAAAATCTCAACCGTGGCTCGGAATCACCTATTCGAGTGGTGGATGAAGTATTTACGGCCGGTGACACCAAGGCCGGTGTGCAGACCATCGCATTTAACCTGCCAAATGATGAAGTTGTGCGCGAACAAAAAGGCAGTAAAAAAGTTCTGCTGCGTAACGTGATTGCAGCCAAGTATGAAAAAATATTGAAGCCTATCGCCGAAACATTGGTTGATGCAAGTCAGGTGCAGTATGTTACCTCAGACGCATTCACAAACGAAGTTTTATTTCATGAGTTATCGCACGGACTTGGACCCGGTAAGATTACCATCGATGGCCGTGAGACTGAAGTACGTCTGGAACTGAAAGAGTTGTACTCTGCTTTGGAAGAAGCAAAAGCCGATATTATGGGTGTTTACAATATTCATTACATGATCAAAAAAGGTTTTTTCCCAAAGGAAATGAAAAAACAAATTGCAATAACCTATCTGGCCGGGCTCTTCCGTGGTATCCGTTTTGGGATTGGTGAAGCCCACGGTAAAGGAAACGCGTTTCAGCTCAATTATATGTTGGAAAAAGGTGCGATTAAGTACGATGAAGCCAGCGGTATTTTTTTAATCAATTTTGCGACTTTCGAGAATTGGGTGCGCGAACTGGTGCAGGATATTTGTATTTTGCAAGCCACCGGTGATTACGCCGGTACCAAAGCACAGTTTGATAAATATGTGGTTTTGACCGATGTGATTTCAACTAACCTTGCCAAGCTGGAACATATTCCGGTGGATATTCGTCCGCAGTATACCTTGGCTGAGCAGTTGTTGACCGGGACGAATTAAGATTTAAAGAGTCGAGTAAATTAAAAATATTTGAGGCGTGTCGAGTTTTAGTCTGACACGCCTCAAAGTTCTATCTGAAATTAGTCTTCCTGCCCACAATACTACACAGCGGACAACCTTCACGCTGGTGACTCCTCGCCGGGCAATGCTCCCGTCCAAAATAAATAATCTGCAAATGTAGATCATTCCATTTTTCTTTCGGGAAAAGATGCTTTAAATCTTTTTCAGTTTGTTCAACGGACTTGCCGTTGGAAAGCCCCCAGCGGTACGCCAATCGGTGAATGTGTGTGTCCACCGGGAATGCTGGAACACCAAACGCCTGCGCCATGACCACAGAAGCCGTTTTATGCCCCACGCCAGGCAGCGCCTCTAAATCCTTGAAATTATCCGGAACTTCACCATTATGTTTTTCCAGCAAAAGTTGGGATAGCGCGCGAATATTTTTTGCCTTGCCAGGTGCCAGGCCACATGGTCTGATGATAGCGAGAATTTCTTCCACTTTGAGCGATGCCATTCTTTTTGGATTCGGCGCTTTTTTAAACAGTTCGGGGGTTACACGGTTTACCATCATGTCGGTAGTTTGCGCCGATAACGCTACCGAAACCAGTAAGGTGAAAGAATCCGAATGCTTTAGCGGGATAGGTGGTCTGGGGTAAAGCGTCTCCAGTTTTTCGATAATGATTTGGGCTTTTTCTTTTTTAGTCATCGCTTACCTGGAGTTTCTGCAAAGGGCGCATTTTTTAGGTTCGTAGGACACGCTTCAGCTTGCGTCGATTTGCAGCCTAAAGGCTGGACTACGAACCTTAGCTAATTGGCATTATAAAAATTGAAAACGAATATAAAAATCATGGCTGATAGATGCAATTTTTTTATCACATTAATTACGCTCCACGCTCCACGCTCTCTTCGCTATTTATTTATCGCAATAAGCTGTTTTCCTGTTGATTCTTTCGGGACTGAATGATATATTTTATTTGAAAATTGAAGCCATCATTTTACCCGAAATCCCAGCCATGGAGAAGGCGATGTCTCACCATAATTTGCTTATAAACGGAAAATTTGTACCGGCGGTATCCGGCGCTGAAAAAGAACTCCGAAATCCCGCCAATGGCAACGTGCTTACCAGTGTTGCCAGTGGCGGAGAACACGATGTCCGGCTTGCAGCGGAAAGCGCAGCCACCGCATTTACCGGCGACTGGGCGAAAGTCAATTCACGGCAGCGGGGAAAATTCTTGTTCAAACTCTCGCAACTCATTCGGGATAATCAGGATGAATTGGCTCGGCTTGAATCGCAAAATGTTGGCAAGCCCATTCGGGAAGCTAATGAAGAGGTAGAGTTGGCCGCTGACTGTTTTGAATTTTATGCGGGTACCGTCAACAAATTTGGCGGTCAAACCATTCCGGTAGCTGCATCCGGAGTGAACATCACCATGCGCGAACCCATCGGGGTTTGCGGCCTGATTTTACCGTGGAACTTTCCCATCGCCATCACATCCTGGAAAGT
>JAJDAE010000146.1 GCA_029262035.1 Candidatus Zhuqueibacterota bacterium | reverse complement strand
AAAAATTTAGTTTACTTGTTCAAAATGACAGGTAAAATGTCTTAGGAATTTAGGCTGATATGTAATTTTATAACCGCTTATTTCTTCCCGGTTTTTCCAGACTTCCTCAATAACTTCAATCATATAATCAAAATGGCTTTGGGTATAAACGCGCCGGGGAAATGCAAGACGTACCAAATCAAGATTGGCGGGAATTTCAACGCCATTTTCATCCCGTTTACCAAACATCACGCTGCCTAACTCGACACCGCGGATACCACCTTCGATATAAAGTGCGTTGACCAACCCAACACCCGGGTACTGCAATGCCGGAATATCAGGCAAGAATGCTTTGGCATCCAAAAAAACGGCATGACCACCCACCGGCTTTACGAATGGAATACCCATAGCCTCGAGCTTTTCGCCCATGTAGGTGACTGTTGCGTGGCGGTAAACCTGGTAATCATATTCCAGAGCCTCCATCAATCCTACTGAAATTACTTCAAGGTCACGCCCGGCAAGGCCGCCGTAAGTTGGGAAACCCTCTTTCAGAATTAACAAATTTTTAAAATCTTCTGCCCATGCGTCATTATTGCAAATAAAAAAACCGCCGATATTTGCCAGTCCGTCTTTTTTGCAACTCATGGTTGCAGCATCGGCGTAAGCAAACATTTCCCGGGCGATTTCAAGCAGTGATTTATTTTCGTAGCCCGCTTCGTTTTCATGGATAAAATAGGCGTTCTCAGCAAAACGGCAGGCATCTATAACTAATGGAATACCGTATTTTTTTAAAATTTCTTTAACCGCTCGAATGTTCTCCATAGCAACCGGTTGGCCGCCGCCGGTATTGTTGGTTACGGTGATCATGCAAAACGGGATTTTTTCAACACCCGTTTCTTCAATGAAATTTTCCAGTTTCCGTAAATCCATATTGCCTTTAAAAGGCACTTCCAATGCAGGGTCTAATCCGGCATCGGTCAGCAGGTCTACAGCGCCGGCGCCAACAAATTCGATATTTGCGCGGGTGGTATCGAAATGGCTGTTGTTGGGTACCATGTCGCCGGGTTTGAGGCGGGTGGTGGCGAGAATGCTTTCTGCGGCGCGGCCCTGGTGTGTTGGGAAAACGTGTTTAATGTTGGTGATGTTATGAATGGTACTTTCGAATTTTTTCCATGAACGGCTGCCGGCGTAACTTTCATCACCCAGCATCATGGCTGCCCATTGTTTGGTAGACATTGCGCCGGTACCACTGTCTGTGAGCAGATCGATGCAGCAGTCCTCGGCATCCACCAAAAAAATATTATTGTGCGCTTTTTTAAGGGCGGCAATTCTCTCACTTTTCGACGTAAGCTTTATCGGCTCCGTCATTTTAATACGAAATGGTTCGATTATGGTTTTCATACTTATTCTTTTGATTTTCAATTAGTTAAGAAATGATCTTCCAAAAAAGAAGTTATGCTTTTTGGTTCAAAAATCAAGAAAAATTAAAGGGTTTTGGGGTAAGTTACCGGTGCATAAAGACAGAAGGATAAATCTTAATCGATTAAAAAATTAATCTCTGATGTTAAAGCCTGCGGATATTTACAATATTTCAGAAATTTTAATCTCAGACGGCAAGCTCTGCAAGCTCTTGTTTCACTCTCTCGTTTTCCGGCTCCAGTTCTAAAGCCTTTTCAAAAGCGCCGAGGGCTTTCTTCGTTTCCTTAATTTCCTTATATGCCAGTCCCAATTGGTAAAACGAAGCCGAGTTCTCCGGCGTTTTAAGCGTAACTGTTTTAAACTCCCTACAGGCTTCTTCGTAATCGCCTTTGGCGAAAAAAGTACCCGCAAGGTGATAACGCGCCATAATGTTTTTCGGGGAGAGTGCAACGCAGCGGGATAGATTAAGAGTAGCTTCTTCAAGCAGGCCAAGGTGGAAGCAGGTTAAGCCCAAACGATAAAGAGCAGACTTATAATGAGATTCAATACGCAGAACAGTTCTAAAGTATTGGGCGGAATCATTTAAATCGCCGCGATAATAATAGACCACACCAATGTCGTACAAAACATCAATATATTCGGGATCCAGCGTTAGGACTTTCTTAAACTTTCGAATCGCCTCATCGAGATTGCCGTTTCGGAAATCGATGTTGCCCAAAGTTTTCAAAGCAACAATATGGTCTGGTTCTTTTTGGAGTATCTTTTCTAATTGTTTTGTCGCATCCTGAAGATTGCCATGGGCAAGACTTTCAAAAGCGATCAATAGGATTTCATCCGTAGGGCGTGTTTTTAAAGGCTGGCTGCAACCGGGACAAAAATTAAACTCCGGCTGCACTTGCTGATCACAAAATTGGCAGTTCATATTTTTTCGGTCTATTTTACTTTGTTTTTAAGTTCTGCATATCTCGTATAATTTTCTGAGCGATTTCAGATGAAACAGGTGTTACCTTCACTTGTTGCAGACCTCCGCTCATCGCGAAAGTTGTAACATCCCACCAGGCTTCCGGGTTAGTGCCGTTGCTATCGTCAACCGTGAAGCGATGAGGTCCAAAAGTTTGTTTTTGACCGCCATTCAATTGCAATTGAATCGTTGCATCCGAGGAACCATCTGACCCCAAAGAAAAACTATTAACTTTTACGATATAGCTTCCCGCCAGCGCAGTCGGCACCGTAAAAGTCTCCGGACCAAACCCGTTTGTATCATCGATATCGAGTGAACCATCTGCAATGGACGTATTACTGTAATATGCATGTTCGCCATTAGGATTCCAAACATGGAGATCCAGATCTGCCGCTGTATTCCAAGTCAGAGTAACCTCAATATCCGGTGCAACAAATTCACCTGTAATGGTAGCGACATCGCTTACACCGGTATCACCGTTCGGGCTATTGGCTCTCAACGAAATTGTATTTTGACCAGATGCGATTGAAGCCGATTCAGTAAAAGATCCGTTACTTACTGCAATATCCTGGTCGACTCCATTTAATGTGAAAATAGCGTTATTCCCGGTAAAGGGGGAGAGCGTTCCATTCGCGGCACGAAGTTGAATTGAACCACTGATTGTTATCACATTGTCATTGAAGGTCGCACCGTCTGTGGGTTGCGAAATTGTGATGACCGGCATGGGGGAACCTGGTTGGCTTAAATTTACACTCACACTGGGAGTGCCGCCATCTGTCAAAACAAAGTTCTCAGAATGCTCATTAAAACCGGGCAAATAAAGTCGTACGGTATGGCTTCCCGGCTGGACATCTGTCAAGATAGCCGGGGTAGTTAAATCCATGTTTCCGCCGTCGAGGTAAATTGTGGCTCCCGGAGGAATCGAATTTACAGATACAATATTTTGAAGTTCAGGGCCACGAATTAATGGATTTACAATAAGAAGTTCGCTAAATCCGCCACAGATTTCACTTTCATGTCCGGTCAGAGTTAGTTCAACGGACTGACCGATGACGAATGGTGAAACTCTCAACACAGGTACCGCTGCGGTGTTTGGATAATCAATGGTTTCATCGAACAACAAATCGCCGGTTGCCCCGGGTCCACTATAAATCTTGTAATTTACTTTTTCAAAACCAAAGCCACTGCGATATTGAGAGTTATCATGTTCTGAGTTGTTGAACACACCCATTGTTCCAATAAATTGAGGCTCTGAAATAGTCCAGGTATAAACAGAACCTTCTGGATCAGCTGCAGGTCCCGCTGAAAACCAGGATGTTCCAAAATCCAAATCATTGCCATTTCCCGCGCCAAAATCGCCAGACGTAAAAGTTGAAGATGCGGAAGATGTTCCAAAAGAAGTAATGGATACAGCCTGCCCCATTAGTACAGTAACGGTTGGCTCATCGGACTGGCCTTGCTCAAGTTCTATTTCGCTTCTTCCCGAAAGGAATAGCTGATTTTCAATATCAGATGCAAATACAATAATTTGAAATCGCTGTGTTTCATCGGTAAGTGGAATATCTAAAATGCCTTCAGCAAAACGTCCTTGTGGTGATTGGGTAATCGTGAGTGCCTGTTCATTTATAAGCACAGCGGGTTTATTCGATAATTCACCGGCTAAAAGATCAATCGTCTCTAAGTCAACAACTGAAACCGTGACTTCATTGATTGCATTTGCTTTTTTAAGCCCGGCACTCTCTGGCTGCTCCGGGAATACCAGTTGAAGCGAAACCTGTGAGTTGCTGCCCGATGGCGCAACCAGCCTGCTGCCGTTATCGCAACTGGTTAATATTATGCCCGAAAATCCAGCAACTAAAATTGCGATTAATAATTTCGAGAATGTTTTCATTTTTATGCCTGCTTTATTTTCAATTCAATTTTTGTTATGATATTTTTCATAAGATTAAAACCGGAAAGTAAATCCTCCGGTTAACTCCATGCCGGTTAGCGAGATATCCGTATCTTTGCCGGTATTTACGCTGCCGGTGTAGTACATAAACATAGGATCAAATGTAAAATGGCGTGAAAGTTTCATAATAAATCCGCCGCCAAAACCATGAATATTTGCACCTTCTGAATCACTGCCATTATCACCGTAAATTTGCGCACGATAGGCGTAACGCAGGCCTAAAGCCTTGCCGAGTGAAGTTATCCCGGTGGCACGAAATTCAAACTCACCGCCATTTTCCTCCAGCAAAGCATCACCGACCGCATTACCGGAATCGATGCTATTATCTAAACGGATGCGATTAACTGCCGACAAGATCAGTGGATCGAAAAGTCCAAGTGGCAGAATCACTTGTCCGCTCAGCACAATCTTGTCACCGGATTCGTATAAAAACGGTGTACCCAAGAAATCATCCGGTATGTCATCTTCGGAATAATTAGTGTAAATTACATCTACACTGAACTTTGCATCATTGTTCATAAAATCAAATTCGCGCTCGGCGCCAATGGTCAAATTAAATTCTTCACCCGGGTTGAATGTGGAACTGGAGGCAGCGCCACTGCCTGCCTGGGTTAACACATCAAATTCTCCACGCAAACTGTACCCGGCGCCAAAGCCGAGCACCCAATCACCAAGAGGTCTGGCAAAAGCTAATCCTACTGAAAAATTCTGCCCGCTGCCAAAACTGGAAACCGGGTTATTCAGAGCACGGTTGGCGGCGATGCCGGCGAGAGCAACATCGTTTCCTTCAAATTCCGTTTCACCGGTTGGAATGCTTGCACCAAGCGTAAGCAGAGCCAGATTGTCTCCTAAAATTAAAGATGCACGGCCATAGGTATCCGCCATATTGTAGTACTCGAATGCCTTTCCCGTCACCGGTTCCAGCGCCGTTCCAAAATAGGAAGATACAAAATCAACAGACAGCCTGCTACTCAATGCCATAGAATAAGTCACCGGTGCAGAGCCCACAATGTAGCGGTCGAATGGAGCCCCTTCCTCAAAATCCCAAAATTTTATATGAAAGCCGGGCCTGAGTGTCGTGCTCCGAAAAAAATCCATTTGATTGACCTGGGCGGAACAAACCCCAACAACAATTAAAAATAGTGAGGTAAAAATAAGACTGATATATTTTTTCATTTCAAAACTCCTCGATCAATTTTTATGGTAGAACAATGCGAATGGGAACGCGTATAGTTGGCGGCAAAACCTTGTCACTATCGGTGGCCTCCTGCGTAGGTTCCCGTGTATCATTATCGCCCTGCGGGGATGTGCCGGTTTGGGCTGCGAAACTGGTACTAACCAACCGTGAAATCGTACTTTCATTTCTTACCGGATCACTAAACTTATCATCAAATTCTTTTTCAAGCTGGCCGATGTCAGCTTTTGCCGATGAAACTGAACCGGCAGTTTCTGCCTGATTTAGATTTTGTTGAGCCATATCAAAACCGGGATCCAGGGAAAGAGCTTCCTGGTATTGTGTTTTGGCTTGCAGGTAGAGCCCCTTATCCTCAAAATCCAGGCCGCGGGAATAAGCCATAAAAGCCAGTAAGGATTCAGTCGGTACTTTCTGAATAGCTTCGCGTTCAGATTTCGTCAGGTGCACACCCATTTCATCGATAATCTTAAAAACCAACTCTTTTTGCATTTTAAAAATGCCTTCCAGTTCGCCTTCAACTTCAGTCAATTGGTCTGTCTCCGAGGTACCGGTTTGCGTTAACGAAGCATCGATGCGAATGTTTTTATCGGCAAGATCCATAAAGCCGCCCTTAACCAATTTTCTTGCACCCAGAAGTTTCCCGACGCGAGGCGCAGACTCCTTGTCAACCAGTCCGCTTTCGACCAACTCAAGTTCTTTGAGCAGAGTATTAAGCTGATGGCGCTCTACAACTTTCAATTCTTTGGCTTTTGCCAGATCGGTAATCAGCATTTGCGCCAGACCTTTGCTTAACGGATTTAGTTTATCCGACTTCGTCAAATTTTCAAAATCCAAAACAGCAACTGTGTTTGATGGAATTGTAGTTACATCGATAGCCTTTTCCATAGTTACAGCGCGGGCAACGGCCCTGGTAACCTGGGCATTACTCAGTTGAAAAATGCGCCGCGAGATTTTATTCTTAAAACTCCGGGAGTCACTGAGCGTATTGTAACTTCTATAATATTTAATGGCATCATTCGGCATATCTTTCTTCTCGTAAGACATCCCGATATAAAAAATTGTTTTGGCATCGCCAGGATTCATGACTCGAGCTTCCATCAGCTTGTCCAACGCTTTATCATAGTCGCCCGCTTTGTAATAGCCGGTGCCCAGATCCCGCTTCACTGCGTAATCATGCGGATTAAGCTGTTCAGCGGTCAACAACTGTTTAATTTCAACTTTGGCGTTGCTACTGCTGCCATAATGGCTGCCCGCACAACTCGACAGGACAACAGTTAAAACACACAGTAGAACAAGATTAATTTTATTTTTCATACTCGTTCTCCAAAAAATTTAATTGATTAATAAGCATTTTTGTTTAAAGTTTTTTAAAAAAAAATATTAGTACTTTGTGAACCAAATTATATTATTGAATAACTGGCCTTGGCAAACCACATATATTCGATACTTCCTAAGTTAAATTAAAAAATTTCTAACTGATTTCTATTGTTCTTCAAATGGTGCAAAGCTATTTTGACATGATTTCCTTTAATAAGTTTACGTTTTCGCTCTGACCAACCGTGTATGGTTCTTACTACTTCCTTTTCTTCAATTCCCGGTTTTTCTCTTAAAACATAATCTACTGATGCAAGGACTTCAAGTGACAAAGCAGACTGAAATCCATCAACCATTGTTATCAGATTCTTTAATCTCTTCCTCTGTTCTTGGGTTAATTCTTTTTTGATATAGGTGCTCACCTCTTGCAGTTTATTATATTGTAACTCCAAAGGCTCAAATGCTTTAGCTTGCATTTGCTCCAAACCCTTAATGTACTTACCAGTCAAATCATGAAGCACATGCGCAACCTGAACACTATAAGGTCCATAATGGCTCGCTTTAAATCTTAAACGGTTAAAACTTTTTTCGCCAAGACGTTGTAGAAAATAAGCCAATTTATTTGCTACGAACAAGCTGCTTGTTTCATCCATTGTTTCGTAGTAAAACATAGCATACAACAACATAGCCTTTGCCGGAGTGAGTTTGATATCCTTAGTTGGTGTTTGTTTTTTTAATATTTCTTTTACTTTTTGGCTTGGCTCATATATGATTATTTCAACATCTGGTAAAGGCACGAGATATTGTTCCATCAAGATTCGTACCTTATCCCACTTTAAACCACCATTGCCACACCCTAAGGGTGGAATAGCGATACTAGTAATTTCCTCACTTTCCATTACCTTTACAAGTTCTTTTAACCCTTCTTCAATATATTCATAACTTGATTTCTTAAACCATTCAATTTTAGTTGGAAAATTGATGACTATTTTTTCCCCATGTAGCGTTTTCTCCCGCACTACCAGTAGTTTGCCGGGGTGCAACCACCCTTCTTTGCATGCTTTCAGATAGGCCTTTAAATTTGTAGGAAAAGTTTCTTTGAATTGTAAGGCTATTCCTTTTCCCATGATGCCAACGGTATTAATAGTATTCACCAGTGCCTGAACCGGTGCTTCCAATAGATTTCCTTTGGCATATTTAATCATAATAATATAACCTGCTTTTAGTATCAACTTGCACATTTATGGACAAATTAAACTTTTCCATTATATTTTTAATGAGTTTCTTTCTAGGATTATCTTTAACGACTATTTGTTCAATACAGATAACGGGTACGTGATCTCTGATTAAAAACTCAGCTTGCTTTCTTCTTTGACGATCGTAATCATCTTCAGTCGGACGCCAGTATTGTTCAAGAACCATATCCCAGTCTATCATAGACAAATCCTCTAAATCATTAAAGTGGTTAGAAAAAATATCTTTTGCATGACCGTCAGTAAAAAACCATTCATGGCAGTTTGATAATATATCATCCAACTTACAAACGATATATATTATTTCGTACTGCGGACGTTTTGTGATACCTCTAAAACCGGTTTTAATGTTTAGCAACATTGACGAATGCCCGGCAAAATAGAATGGAACATACTCCCCTAAGTTACCACACCCTTCAAGCTTTGCCGGATAATCATGACGTTGAGCGATAAGCTGACTATCACCTATGTCAATATAACTTGGGTCAAAATTTGATGATGACCTGGTATACAGACCATTTTTTATAATGTATTCAACATTCTGTAAATGCACAATACGATATAAGCGAATGATAGTCGGCGGATTACCTAGCATGCTTTAAGAATATCATTTACTTTGAACCGTAATTTTCTTTTGTATTCAACCTAATAAAACCATATATACAAAAGCAGACATGGTCGTAAAACATAACTCATAAAGTCCTGGAATGAAACACTATTTTTTTGCAGCCAGTGCTAATTCAGTTCTGTCGAAAAGAGGTGTACCAATTCGGAATTGCTGTAACGGCTTTCGGATTGAATTTTATAACGTTCTTTCGCTACCCGGAAAAACTTGTCCTCTTTAAATGCTTTTTTGTAAAAACGCTTTGCCGCGCTAAAGTCACCCTTATCCTCGCTATCCAAACCTTTGCTGAATGCAATAAAAGCGAGGCTTTCATCAGTAAGTTTTGTTGTAATAGCTTTTTGTTCAGAGTCGCGCAACGTGATTGAAAGATCATGAATCAACTCGGCAACGATTTCTTTTTCAAGATCAATGATATCAGAAAGCTGCCCCTCGGCGAGCGCTCCATCACCGACCAGGTGCCCGGTTTTTGTATTGACCGCGCCACCAGAAATTTTAATATGCGTGTCGGTTAGGCGTTCGATGCCTCCGGTAATAAGATAGCTCACATTTAAAATCTCACCAATATCAGTCGCCTTAATCTTGTCGTACATTTGCCCCGTAGAAAAGTTCGATACATCATATAAAGATTGTACTTTCCCACGCGGCGAAACATCAAGCAGATTAATTTTCCCCAAATCGTGATTGAGAAGTTCAGTAAAACCTTTTATGACCGGCTTCAACTCTGACCAATCTGAAATATTCCTAAAGTAAAGAACGGCAATTGCATTGGGTTTTGGTTTGAAAGTAGTTTTCTTTTGATGATAACTTGTTTGAATTTCATCGCGCCAATGCTTGCGATTATTTTCGAAATGGCGGCTTTGCATTTCTTTATTTATTTTATCCGGCAAATTTATTGTTGACAAATAACGATACATGATACTGGCCCGGTAGTATTCTTCATTGCCTTCGTAACTCAAACCAAGATACAAAGCTGTCAAAGGGCTTTTAGAATGAAGCCGAAATGCCTCTGCAAACTTACCAACCGCTCGCGGATAATTTCCTTCTTCGTAATATGTAATACCGAAATCTCTGATGCTTTGCCAATCGCCACCATTACTCTGAGCCCCGACACTTTTGGAAATAATAAAAAAAAGTATCAATGCGATAAATTTAACTCGTTGCATAAATATCAAGCCCCCTCCTATAAGCCGTTTATAAAGTTAGCGGCCGAATAACGGACATCATGTCCTGTGCTTTTTGAAAGCCGGGCGCCAACGCAATAGCGGCTTCCAGCTTCACCACGGCCAAGTCGTAATTTTCTCCGTTGGCCTGCGACATGGCATCACCAAACAGCGCAACCGCTTCGATGGGCACATCATTTTTCGAAATTGCATCCAGTTGTTTTTTCTCGGTCTTTCTGATGGCTATATCCAAATCTTTGGTAATTTGCAAAGTTAGCTTTTTAGCCAATTCAAAAATTTTATCGGGCTTGCCTTCAACAGAAGCGGTTTTGAAAATTTCTCCGGTTTCTGTTTTAACCAGGCGTACATCCAGTCGAAAAGTATTGCCCAGTTTGATAAAGCTGCCAAAGATAAAAGAGTGAGCGCCAAGGAACTTGCCAAGCTGTGGCGCTGAAGCCGGATCAACAACTTTTTGCCCACCGATTGTTTTTGCAGATAGCTCCAACTCATCTACCAGAAATTGCAGACGCTCGCGTTCAACCACCTTCAGGTTGCTCATCACCATGAAATCACTGATAAGAATTTTTGAAAGCGCGCCGCCGAGATTATTGTATTTTTCAGCATCATCGATGGAATTATTTTCGAAGTCGATGATGGCTACTGTTTTAATGCCGGGACTTTTGGACTTCACCTCCAGAGATTGGCCTGAATTTTTCACCGTGCGGTAGTAACCGGCCATCATTCTTTTGTGCGGCCACCATAAATCAGAAGGTTTGTACTCGGGATCTTTTTGCAGGACATTAGCAAAAACAGCTTCGGCATCACCATCCTGCTCAAGTGAAACATAAGCAACCGCCAGAAACTCGCTGGCATCAACATAGTCTTCCTTCGACAAAGTTTTGGTTGCGACCAGTCTTTCCAGCACTTTTATGGCGCCTTCAAATTCGCCATTGTAGAAATTCTCTTTGGCTTCCGTCAATTCCACATTCTTATCAGTTGCCAAGGCGGAATTTAAGCCATTTACATTTAGACAAAAGCTGCTCAAAAACAAAAACAGCGCGAGATAGGTTGACTTCCTTTTCATGATACCTCCTGAGTTAGGTTACTTTTTGAAAGTAAATTTTACAGTTTCTTTTTGCCCACCTTTAACAGTGATTTTTTTCTTTTGATTGTCATAATCAAAGAGCTTTGCTTCAACAATATACTCTCCCTCCAGCAATTCAATTGTTTTGGGGGTCTGGCCATACAGCTTGCCATCAACATAGATATTAGGAAATTTCATAGTTAAACCATCAAAGGCCTGCAAAGTTATTTTGCCTTTTTCTTTTTGTTTTAAAATGGGTTTTATTTCCTTATCCTGGCCAGAAGAAAGTGTCACTTGTTGTTTTTTGTCTTTGTATCCTGCAAGTGAAAGATCGATACGATAAGTGTTTGGGAGGAGACCCTCAAAACGATGCGGGGTTTTTTTACCAGAATTTCTCTGATTTAAATAAATATCAGCGTCAGATGGATTCGATTCAACCAAAAGAGAGGCTCGTTTCTGAATCTTTTGTTTGGGCTTTTTGATATCCGGCTTTGCAGCAATGGCGACTTGTTTTTCTAGGCTTGCAGACCAAGGTTTATTATCGCCAGCCTCCGCATATAAAGTTTTTAAAGTATTTGTGTAACCGGCCAACCTTAACTCCACTTCATGCTCACCCGGTTCAATGCTATTAACAGAAGTTGGGGTTACTTTGCCGGTAGGTTTGCCGTCCACAAAAATGGCTGCACCGGCAGGTGTACTTTTAATGATAAAGGTTGCCATTAGTTCAGCTGGCGGTAAACCAAATTCGTGCGCAATAGTATCGTTTATACCGACCTTAAATTCTTTTTCCATAGACTGATGGCCGTTCAGGGAGAGATTGACTTTATAATTTCCAGCTTCAAGCGGTCCTATAATAATTGGGGTTTTACCAGCAATCAGTTGTTCATTTAACTGAATTGAAGCGCCTGGCGGATCAGAAGTTATTTCCAGAAATCCTGCCGGCCCGGATTGCATCTTAAAAAGAACGAAACCCAAAACCCCTAACATCAGCAGTACCGGTATAAATATCCTGGCTTTTGATTTCCGTTTTGGACGAGGCGCCGGAGCTTTTTTCGGTGTCGATTTTTTTTCCGGAATTATCCGGGTTTCCTTGTAGTCAGGCTCCAGAATAACCGTATCCGTATCATCTGCAACAGGCCTTGAAGGCTGCTCAATAGATTTCAAATCCTGGATCATTTCTTCTAAATTAGCGTATCGATCTTCCTTTTTCTTGGCAAGCGCCTTGTCAATTATCTTTTGATAGCCCGGTTTCAAATCTGTGTGAATTTCATTCAATGGTCGCAGCGGGGTATTGACAATATTGAACATCAGCGACATGCTGTCTGCTCCCAGGAAAGGCAATTCGCCGGTGAGCATTTCGTACAAAATAACCCCAAGCGACCAGATATCGCTGCGGTTATCAGCCTCGTGACCTTTGGCCTGTTCCGGAGACATATAAGCGGGCGTGCCCATGGAGGTGCCTTCGGTGGTTATGCGGGTTGAGTCGTCCAGTTTTGCCAGACCAAAATCCAAAATTTTCACAAACCCATCTTTGGTAATAATTATATTGGCGGGTTTAACATCGCGGTGAACAATGCCCTGCTCGTGTGCTGCGGCCAAACCGCTCGCAATTTGAGTGGTGTATTTAATCGCCTGTTTTTCCGGGATTTTCTTTTGATCTATTCTGTCTTTGAGCGTATCACCTTCATAATACGCCATGGCGATATACATTTCACCCTGGTCGGTTTCACCGATCTGATATATCGTACCAACCCGAGGGTGATCCAACGCGGATGCTGCCCGGGCTTCGATTTTAAATCGTGTTTTAGTTTGCTCGTTGGAAATTAAATTCAGCGCCAAAAATTTGAGCGCAACAGTGCGTTTAAGATTGATATCTTCGGCTTTATAAACCACGCCCATGCCACCGCCGCCTAAAATGCCGGTAATTTTATAATGCGAGATTATTTTGCCAATTCGAGGATCATTTTCCACAGTTTAAAAAGTCTTTCCGGTTAAATTTATAAACGTTTTTTGAAAAAAGTTCTGGCTTGGGTAAAGTCATGACTTTGAAAGGATAATCGGGCATAGAACACCTGCCATATTTTCTTTCAATTTAGTAACTTGGAAACAATATGCAAGCAGTTTTTGGTCAGCGTTGTTAGGCTTTCAAGCTAAAAAAAACCTTGAAGCATTTAGAAATGATGTTAAATTAGATAGACCTCTTCACCATAAACCAAATCTGAAAAAATTTAAATGAAAGAAATCGGTAAATATAAAGTAATTGAAGAAATCGGCAAAGGCGGCATGGGCGTTGTTTACAAAGCTTATGATCCCCTTATGGAAAGACATGTTGCCATTAAAGTGCTATCAGATTGGGCGTTCAATCAACCCGTCATGAAGGAACGATTTTATCGCGAAGCGCGCGCTTCCGGGAAACTCAGCCATGAAAATATTACCACCATTCACGACCTCGGGGAGCATGAAGGCGTTCCATATATTGTAATGGAATATCTGAGGGGGACAGATCTACGCGCCCTGCTTACAGAAAACAAGAAAATTGATTTAACCCAAAAGCTTAACTACGCACGCCAAATTTGTTCCGGGCTGGCATATTCTCACTCAAAACATATTGTGCATCGCGACATCAAGCCGGAAAATATCCGCGTTCTTGAGGATGGCAAAATTAAAATTATGGACTTTGGCATCGCCCGGTTAACCACCAGTACCATGACCATGACCGGCACAGTGATGGGCACGCCGTATTACATGTCCCCTGAACAGGTTAAAGGTGAAAAAGTAGGGCCAACGTCTGATATTTTTTCTTTGGGGGTTTTGTTGTACGAATTGTTAACCAGCCAACTCCCTTTCCCCGGCGACAACCCAACCACAGTTGGCTATAAAATAGTCCATGAAAGCCCTCAGCCTATTACCCATGTAGAGCTGATAAAAATAAAAGGCTTGCAGGATTTAATTTTAAAATGCTTGCAAAAAAAACCAAATGACAGGTTCACCGATGCAAAAGAAATTGCGGGAATTTTAACCGGCCTGATCAAACAAATCCAACAGAAATCGAAAACCAACGACTCCAAACAACAGGATGCAGTTGCAAACCAGTTTAAAAAAATCAAAAAGAATGTTACTTCTCTTCTACGGAAAAAACAATATGCGGATGCCTTGGCTTTGGTTAACGCCTTTATAGCCAGTCACCCCGGTTATGCGTCCGCTAACGACTTGCTTGATGAGATAAAAACCAAAATCGCTGACGCAAAAGCAGAAGCGCAAAAAACAAAAATATTAAAACCGCAGGCGCATACCCAAACTGGCAAAACCAGCTTTCCAAACAAAAAACTACTTGTCGCATCCGGTGCAACCCTTATCTTGATTATCGCCGTCTTTCTATCCAAATCTTTTTTCTCGAACACTACTCCTGAAGGTTATGTTGCGTTAAACATCATTCCCTGGGCGGAGCTTGTGGCGCTGAATAACAACGAAGGCATAGACGTAAAGCAATCATTCTTTGATAACAAAAAAATTATCACACCACAGAGAATAAATCTTGCGCCTGGAAAATATACTGCCAAATTGGTCAATCCGGCTTACAATGACACTTTAAAAATCAAGGTAGAAATTAAAAAAAATCAAACAACCGTCATCAACAAAAAACTACCGGGTTTTGATTACGCACAGATTTTGGTTAACTATTAAAGCTTTTATTCCAGGAGAGAAACCATGAGGGAGAAAAAATATTTGTTTCGTTATTTATTTGCTATTGCTACCCTGCCGGCCTTACTGTTCGGACAGACCAACACTGAAAACTTCGCGCAACTTGAATTTAACTTCAACAACCCCGGAGCACGGGCTGCGGCTCTTGGCGGGGCGTTTATTTCATTGGCGGATGATGCAACAGCCGCAGAAGCAAATCCCGCCGGCTTAACTGCTTTGTTAAAGCCCGAAGTTTCAGTTGAGTTAAAAAGCATCCAATATACCCGAAATATTTTTAATTTCGATGCAAATGGAACCGCCTCGGATTTCAAATTAATTGGCAGAGATTTTAATGATAATGTTGTTAGCCCGGCCTTTGCAAGCGCAGTTTATCCGATCAATAATTTTACAATTTCAGCATTCCGGCATGAACTGGTTAATTTTAAAAGCGAATATCAAACCCGAGGCGCACTTGTACCGGGATTCACAGATGGCAGTTTTTACTTTGCAGTGGATAATAAAACCGATATAAAAGTGGTAAACTGGGGTGTTGCCGGTGGGTACAGATTGAGTGAAAGACTTTCGGTAGGAGCTGCAGTTGGAGTATCCCAACTGGACATGAATTCGGTTATTGCAAGGTTCGACGGAAATGCAACCATAGCAAACGGCTCCAGAATAGATGATGCTGACCAGGACATTTTCATAAACGTCGGACTACTTTTTAAACCAAACGATAAACTGTCCATTGGAGGCACGTTCAAACGACGCCCCAAATTTACTATTGAGAATAGCCTTGTTGATTTTCAAATAGGGGGCACAGCCGCCACCGATATTAATTTCAATGTCCCATCAGCCTTTGGACTTGGCATGTCCTATCTTGCCACGGATGTTCTCACTTTTTCTGTAGACATCGTCAATGTTTTGTATTCGGAACTTACAAAAGATTTTGTCATTACTTCTGTACCGGGAGCTTTTCAACCCAAGGACTTTGAAGCCACTAATGGCACGGAAATTCATTTTGGTGGAGAGTACGTTGGATTTTTGAACAATATTGGTTATGTCTTGCGCGCTGGTTTTTTTACCGAACCCAGCAGCAGTATCGAATTTGTTGGAGATCCTAATACCGGCTCTTTTCAGGTACAATTTTCCAGGCGTCTTTGGCAAACCCTGTTCACTGAAGGCGACTCGGATACTCATATTACCCTTGGCCTCGGGCTGCTTTTAAATGAACATTTTCAACTTGACATTGCCGGCGACTTTGCCGAGGGCAGTGATGAATTAATCGGGTCACTGGTTTTCAGATTATAATTTCTTAAAAGAATTCACGTGATGAAAACAAAAGTTACAATCTCTTTTTTGCTTCTAGTTCTAACATCATTTGCTTTGGCCGGAAGTTGGCATGAAGATTACAATCAGGCCTTGCAGGCGATGAAAAGCAAGAATTGGCAATCTGCCGTAAATTTGCTGAATTCTGCTATAAGCCAAAAAAGTACTCCAAAAACCCGGGCAAAAACTTACGGGCTCAGGTTTATCGATTATCTCCCTTACACCTACCGGGGTATTGCTCACTATTATTTGGGAGAATATGACCTCGCACAAAACGATTTAAAAAAGTCCTTACAGATTGGAGCAGTTCGAAAAGCCAAACGCGATCGCAAGGCAAAGGCGCGGTTGAGCAAGCATTTGAACCTTTTAAAAGAAAAGGAAAATGACAGAAAAACACCAACTGCAATCAAAAAAAAGGATGAACAAAACCCCGTAGTTATTTCGGAAAATGTAATAAATTCTGAAACCCAAAAAGAGCATAATTCTCAAGCCAAAGTAGCTCAGGAACCAGTCAAAACAAAAACCTCCCCTGTAAAAAAATCAGCCAAATCCGGTAACCGTCTGTATAATAGCAATATTATTTCAACAAAAGATAGAGACGTAACCATCTCAAACGCTTTCGACGACGAATTCAAAGCCGCATTGACTTTGTACAATGACGGCGAATTCCGCCAGGCTAAAGAAAACTTTCTGGCATTAGAGAAAAAAAGCCCCAATAAATATGAAACACAGCAATACCTTGAAAGAATTAACCGAGTAGAAAAAATGGTACGCGACGGTATAACAGCTTATTTTGAAGGCGATCATGATCTCAGCATCACCCAATTAAACAATGCTTTGAAAAATAATTTCGTCAACGCGGATGTTCATGCATTTCTGGGGTGCGCCTATGCCGCCAAATACTTGTTGCAAGGTGCCGCCGACAACAGCCTGCGCGTGAATGCCGTGGAACAGTTCACCATTGCAACACGCCTGAGCCCCGAGTATAATTTGGATCAACGTTACATCTCACCGAGTATCATCAATCTTTTCAGCAAGCGGAACTAATTTATGCATAAAATTCTTCGAACGCTTTTAGATAAAATAATCGCTTTTATTTCTCACCGGATTTTTATTTTTAGCACAGGGCTAATTTTAGGAATTGCGGTCAGTTATGGAGCCACTCTACTGCCGTGGAACCTCTCGGACTTTTTTCCGGCAGAGGAAGAACCGGTAATAGTCGAGCAGCCGGAATTTAAACTTCCTCCCATCGACTTGCCCATGAATCCCCGTATTCAAGCACGGATTGACTTTTATCTTAAACCTGCCCGCCGCAAAGACTTACTCGAAACATACGCTCGCGCCGGCAAATACCTGCCCATGATTTCCGCTATTTTTGAAGAATACAATCTGCCGCAACAATTGACTTTGCTGCCAATCCTCGAAAGCCGTTTTCTTCCGCACAGCCGTTCGCATGTTGGCGCTGTTGGTCTTTGGCAATTTATGCCCGCCACAGCCAACGAATATGGGCTGAAAAACAATCGCTGGGTGGATGAACGCCGTGACCCGGAAAAATCGACAATTATTGCCGCCGAATATTTGCAGTATCTCTATGAAAAATTTAAGGACTGGGAATTGGCTCTGGCCTCCTACAACGGCGGTTTTGCCAAAATCAGGAGAGCCATGCGGCGCGATAAAGCAACCGACTTCTGGGGCCTCCGCCATATTCCACGCGAGACACGAAACTTTGTGCCAAATTTCTATGCTATTGTACATATCATCTCTCACCCTGAAAAATATGGCATTCAACTTCCCAAACAAAACAAACCCATAGATTATGAGACCATTGAGCTTGAGGCGACTTTTTCAATAGAGCAGCTTGCAAAACTGGCCAACGTATCAACAAAAACTATAAAGCGGTATAACCCGGCGCTGATAACCAACATTGCCCCAAGCGGCAGCTATCTCATTCGCGTACCCATTGGCGTGAAAGCTCAATTTCTGGAACAGTACAAGGAAAATCCGCTTGATCAGGTTGAGATAACTTATGCCACTTACCGGGTTCGTCGTGGAGACACACTTTCGAAAATCGCCAAAGCTTTTAACACAACCACCCGCGCGATTATGGCCGACAATAACCTGCGTAGTTCACGTTGGATTAAGACGGGTATGAAACTTAAACTCGCCACCATCACAGTAACCAAGGCCACGGATGTTGAAAAAAATCCTGACCCGGAAACCATTGCCGCCGCACCTGACAGCACCGACAAAAACAAAGTTAAGTTTATCTACCGGGTCGAGCGCAATGGCATGGCATTAAATACTTTGGCGCGCTATTACTCCGTCTCCGCTGACGAATTGAAAAAATGGAATCCATGGACCCAGGGCGACCGCCTTCAATATGGAGAAGAACTCAGCATCTTTAAATCCATGGAAAACATGTCAGTACACAAAACCCGTCGTGGCGATTCTCTCTGGAAACTTGCCCGACGCTACAAAACCTCAGTAAGCAACATCAAACGCTGGAACCAACTCGTAAGCTCCCGCATACACCCGGGCGACAATTTGATTGTAACCTTGAATTAATACAAAAAGCCAAATAAATAGAGTGGAATTTCATTTCCTGTTGAATAAAGAATATCATCTTTAACGAGATATGAATTCTGTAAACTTCCCTTAATCTGCTTTTTTTGCTTATTTTTCCCACCAATTTCAAAATTATAGCCCTTAACCTGGAAATCTCCGACTTTACTATAAAGCACTTTTTCTCCGGAATTTTGAAGCATTTTTATAAAAAATATCTCCCGGACTGAACCCTTTCGATACTCAAATCCAATTTCTTGTATTATTGCTTTATAAATATTGGTATTATCTAAATATATTTTTTCAGTCCCCTTCAACAAACCACTGCCGGATTTGTTTTCCTTAATTAAACATACTAAGCCAGTTTCATTTAGTATATTCAAATAATTCTCAACTGTTTTATTATCAAGACCTATATGTTTTGAGATACTATTTCGATTCAGTTGACCCGGCGGAATTGTTGCCAGGTATGAAAGAATTTTTCTAAAATTTATTAACTTTTCTGTTTTTAATTTATAGTAGTTAGAAATATCCTCATAAATTGTTTTGTCGATGATATTCATTATTTTTTGGTGATAATTCTCCTCATCTTCAAATAAAAAAGGATAATAACCTGAATCTAAATATTCAAGAAAATGCCCTTTTAACCGCTCGATTCCTGAAATCTCTTCAATAACAGATTCAGGGTTTGTTAGAATATCATTGAAACTAAAACTTCTTATGGCCGTTCCTCTCCGGAATTCAAGATACTCCCGAAAGGACATTCCACCTAATTTAAATAACGTCCCTCTTCTCGACAAGTCATAAGTTCCCTTTATTAAATCCATACTTGAACTACCCGAAAACACAATATTGACACTCGGATATGAATCATAAATATTCTTGAGTTCTTGATCCCAATTAGGATATTTATGAACTTCATCAAAAAAATAGTTTCGTATGCCATTTATCTCGTATAGTTCATCAACAAAGTCAATCAATTTGGTTTGTGCGAAATATATATTGTCCAATGAGACATAAAGGGATTCATTTTTATTTATGATTTTCTCTTTTATGTATTGAAGGAGGAGGGTTGTTTTACCTGTGCCACGAGACCCGACTAAACCCGTAAGTCGGCTGTTCGTGTTGAATGTATCAAATAAATATCGATGGGTACGATAGCTTGTGCTTTTTAACAGCCTCTGGTAGGTTGATATAATTTGCTCTTTAATTGGACTACACTCCAGCTTTTCAGTTAATTTCTTGGAGTGTAGTCTATTTTTGTGGCTTTGTCAAGGTTTTTCTATGTAATCAACTCAAACTCCTGAATACAGCCTGGGAGAGTTTAATTTCGACTTTGAATTATGAATTAAACCGCGTGTCTAAAAAACATTTTACAAACCATCAATATGGCGTAAAATCTCCAGAACATTGCCGTTATCGGGATCAAATTCAAGCACTTTGCGACAATTAGCCGCAGCCTTGGGGAAATCACCTGCTGTGGCGTAAGCCTCTGCCAATGATTCAAAAAGGCTGACGTCATTAGGAAAACTGGCGGCATTGTGTTCGAAGACAACAATTGCATCATCAGTTCGGCCTTCCTTTAGCAGCATATAACCCGCAATGTTTAAGGCGTTCGATTTTATTTTTTTTGTGGTATCACTTTTCATTTTGGCGAATTCAGACAGGCCTGATTCTACGCCAGACTCACTTATTATTTTATAGATGCGTCCAGGCGGCTTATTTTCATTTCTAACCCAGTTGCGAAAGTTGCGTTCCTTGACTTGTTTACCAAGCACCGTTAGTTCAATTTCAACTTCAGCCGCTACCGAAGCAATGCCCTCCTTGATTTTGCTCCACCGCTCACCTTTGATGCCAAAATCATTTCGGTTGACGACTGTCCTGCCGGTCAAAATGACTTGACTGTCTCCGCGTGTATCGCTCAGAATACCGGAATTTTCATGCATTTCAAGAGCTACTTCTTTGGTTACTCCACGCATGGTTAGCTCGCCGTAGAATATGGATTGCCCCGCTTTTTGCTCAACCCGCGTTGTTTTAAAAACTATCGAAGGGTGTTTTTCTGCGTCAAACCAATTTGCAGATTTCAGATCTTTGTCCCGCCACTTCAGGTCTGTATCAATACTTTCTGTTTTAATGATCACGGTTGCAGAGGTTTTGGTGATGTCATCCGGGTCATAGTAAATTGACCCGGAGAAATTTTCAAAGCGTCCACGCACCTTTGCGTACCCCATGTATTTTATCTGAAAACCAATGTACGAATGCCCTGAATCGATAGAGTAGATTTTAGACATTGAAAAATTGCGGTCGAGTGCAGAGCTCGGTAAAACCAGGACACCCAGAAATAAGGTGGTAAGCAAGATCCACGTGACTTTCTTTGAATTATTCACTATTCAAGACTCCTTTTAATTTATTCAGCATTTTTTCAGCATTTTTGTTTCTCGGATTCAATTCGAGCGATTTGCTATAATTTATGAAAGCCAGCCAATTCTTCCCCGCCTGCATGTAACCATCAGCAAGACTGTCATAAGGATTTCCTGATGCCGGATTCATTTCCACATTCAGTTTAAAAATCGCGATGGCATCATCAAAT
This sequence comes from Candidatus Zhuqueibacterota bacterium, assembly GCA_029262035.1. Lineage (GTDB taxonomy): Bacteria > Zhuqueibacterota > Zhuqueibacteria > Oceanimicrobiales > Oceanimicrobiaceae > JAJDAE01. Next base: position 21,361 of record JAJDAE010000146.1, on the reverse strand, counting down.
TGCTCCTTTCCCAACAATTGATAACCAAGTCCGTTAAGCGTATTTTCACTAAAATTGTAACTACTTCCACCGTAGTAATTAGTTCGCAATTCCCGATATTTTTCAATTGCGGCAGCAACACCATCTGTTTCAATTACGGCATTCAATTCTTGTTCAAGCGTAGTCGGTTTTTCTTTCCCCTGGTGACAAGTCATACAATTCACCGACAGAGAGCTTGTTTGATGATCTGCAAGTTTGGTCAGTTGCTTTTCATTTATCTCACCTACCATTCGCATCATCGTACGGGCGCTAACTTTGTTTTGATTAGCATCGGATGCAAAATCGTAGGTCGAGAAATCACGGCGATTTTCCGCCACGTGGCAATGCACACAGTTTACACCCAGCGCTCTCGAGAACCCACGCATTGTCGCCCGCAGTTCATTGGTGGTGGTGGACTTTGACAAGACTTTAGGATTTTTCATTTTCTCCGGCCAGGGTGACTGTGCATAAACGGAAGAAAAAACGGAAAGCAATGTAATCGCAATAACCATTGCCAACAACAATGAATTAGGAGCTTTGATTGATTTTTGGGTTAGCATTGAGCAACCTCCCTTACTAATGTTATGATTGTTATCCGCAAACTTGTTGCAGTTTATGCACGAATATACAGTCAAAAAAGGTCGGCGGATGCAAAGAAGGCGTGCGGAAATATCTTTCCGTACAAATTAATTACCATTTGCTTTTATGAATTCGGAAGGAGTTTGGTTGGTAATTCTTTTGAAAGCGGCATTAAATGCAGACTTGGAACTAAAACCAACATCGTTAGCGATTGCAACAATGGTAAAATGTTTATGGGTTTCATTTAACAGAAGCTTCTTCGCCTCTTCAATTCTGTAACTATTGATCAATTCCGAAAAATTTTGTTTAAATTCTTCATTTATAATTTGCGACAGGCTTTGTGCTGAAACATCCAATCGTTGCGCCAGGAGCTGCAGTTTCAGATCCTGGTTATTAAACAGCTTGTCCTTTTGAAGGATTTCGATCAATAAGTCTTTGATACGGGATTTCTCTTCATTGCTCAATTTCGAATACTCATATTTTGCACTGGCGCTTTTAAGCTGCACGTCCCGGAATAATTCCGGAAACCTGATGGCATAAAAGCCAACACTATAAAGCGCGATTGTTATCAAAATAGGTGCGGCAATATTTAACCAATACTGATTATAAAAATATAAGAAAGTATAAATGCCCCAGATAATTACCGAACCCGACAGAATACGCACGACCCAAGCCAGTCGAGTTGTTAGCATACCATTGTTACTCGATTCCCTACGCATACGGGCAGTCCGGTAAACGAGAAAGCCAAGAATAAGATATATGGCCAGGTGCCCGATTCGCACCATTGCAAGCATATTAAATGCGGGTAAATATCTATCCTCAAAAATATTCATCAAATACATTGCCTTGGTTTCACCACTCATGTTCAATCTTGGCCAAAGCATATAGATAAAAACAATCACAGGAATGAAGTGAAGACTCCGCCAGATTTTAGGCTGCCAATTCGGCTGCAAAATGCCTTTCACATAGAATAACAGCAACGGACCATACATCAAAGTAAACAACGGGGTGATGTTATAAACATGAGGCAGATGTAAAACAAGTCGGGAGAAATGAAGAAAGGCAATTACCAACGTCAGCGACAAAACAAAAATTGTAGCCGCCAAAAATCTGTTCGCCTGTAGTTGGTGTTTTTTCAGCGCCAACAAGGAAAAAGTTAGGAACAAACCTTGCGCGCCTCCCAAAATACTGATGATTGTAATAAAATAATTCATGTATAATTAGCCCTGGTTAACACTACCTATTGCATAACGGGCACTGCCATTAACAGCACCAAAGATAAATAAAAACTAATTTTCCAAAAACGCCTTACTCTAAAATAACACTTTTAAGGCAGCGTCAGCTAATGTTTAGTTAGCCTCCTATGACTTTGGCAGATGAAGTCTCCTCATAATAGCACAGAACTTCGCGCCGCCCGCTGTTTTACAGGGAGCGTCAAACCGAGTCACCTCTTTCTCAAACAGCCCAAGTTTAAGTTAAATCACTTTGTTCTGATTGAGATACACTTCCCCTTTTTCGGTCAACTTAATTTCATCACCCTTTTTTACCGTGCCGATCTCATTATTATTTAATAAAATACGATCATCAATCACCTCGAGTACAAATTCTGAGAATTCGTAACGAAAACTATTTTCTGTTGTTTGTATCTGCCCTTTTACATTCGGCAAATAGTAGATTATTCCATTGGTTTCGTTTCTGAACATACTTGTTTTTCGAGTAGTAGAGTCACATGAGTTTAAGGCGAACACAAATAACAAAAGAAAAATTACAGATACTTTGGTAAACATCTTCGCACCTCCAATTAAATGAAATTCTATCACCCCAATAATTTATTGGTGAACATGGCAGAGTTGCAAAATATTACAATCTTTTGGGAGATTTGCAAGAAAAATCAGACTAAATGTAGATACATATTACTGAATGTTCCCCATTTTTTACGTAATCTTATTTACCACCGATACACCGCTCAAAGTAACACGCATTTCATGCGTGCCCGCTTGGAAAGCGGGTTACTGCCCCTGATAAAAAATGAAAGAAAGAAGCTTCGAATTTACACGATGAGTTAGCCTTACAGGTATTTGTTACTTATTGGGAGATTTAATCAGACTAAATGGCGTGTGGGCTTAATCCTCGATACGACAATACAAGCCGGAAAACATTGATTCCGGTGAGCCATTGCTGACCCACCGGACGATTGTTTTGCGTGAGTTCAGTTTCAACTTATTTATGAAACTCACTAAATTATTCATGGTGCCGGTATATGGCACATTTCACATTCTTCTGAGCTAAATGCTTTTTCCCCGTCATGACAAGAACCGCAGGATTTGCCCTCATACATGGCATCCATGAGCATAATTTCCCTGTCGATTTTCTCCCTGATAATTTTAAAATCCTCAAGATGACAATTTGCGCAGGAAACAGAGTCCTGAGCGTAAACGTGGCTTTCGTGGCTAAAAATTACATCACCTGGCCAATCATCCGGATCAGAATCACCGGTGTATTCGATATCATCCGGAAGCGTAACCTCGGCATCAGACGGATCGGCTAACCGGGTAACGCCACCGCTCATTTCCGTACCTGCTTCAGCATGACTATACTGTTTCGTTAATCCAAACGCGATCATGCCAATCAGAAGGAATGTCCAGATTACCATGACCAGATTGCCGGTAAAAACCGGCTTTTGAGCATGGGGCACAACTTCACTTCCGGCAGATTCGTTTTCCTCTTTTGGAAAGACATTGAGATGTTTGACGGCAAGGCTGAAAATCACAAAGCCAAGCGCAATCAAAGCCACGGTTATGATCAATTCTGTCCATTTGGGAAAATAAGTTTCTGAGTGCAACATGCCGGTAATACTTACATTCAGCCTGCCGACCACAAATCCAATCACGACCATAAGCGCCGAAAAGAAAAGCCAGGTTTCCTTAACCCGAATGCGTTCAACAAAAAGTAAAACCATAGGTAAAATTACACCGAGTCCGATTTCACCCCAGAAAAGCACACTCTCCCGGCTAAACCGGAAGACAAGCTCCAAATTACCGCGACTGTTCAAATCTTGTATTTTAAAAACAAGGTATATTGCCAGAACCACAACGATCACTCTGCCGAGGCCTTCAAGCAAATCTTTTTCAAGACGTTTGCCAAATGCCCGGTAACTCAAAAATGATTCAATAATGGTCATTGCCAGGCCGGCGGCGATAGCCATAATAAAAAAGAACACCGGTAAAAATGGCGAATACCAAAGTCCATACAATTTGTCCGGTACGATTACATATAATGTGCCCAGCGAGGACTGATGCAGTGTGGAAAGCAGCACGCCCACAATGACAATGGGCAGATAAATTGTACGTATGAGCTTTAATGGCACCTTCATGTTGAAGCGCTCGAAAACCATCGGGCTGAATTCCAGAGCGAGCACAATTGTATACAACGTCACGCACCAGCCAACTTCAAACATCACGGAATGCGGATTCCACATGATCAGCGGATGCCAGATTCTGAATGGCAGGCCCAAGTCAAACAAAATGGCGATCACCACCAAAAGATAGCCGAGAAATGCCGTAAGGATGGCAGGGCGGGCGATGGGTTTATATTTCTCAAGATTAAAAATATGTACTGTTGCCGCGATAACAAAACCACCGGCAGCGAGACCAACGCCCACGAGTACATCAAATCCAATCCAAATACCCCATGGAAACGTATCTGTGAGACTTGTCGCAGCACCGAGTCCTACGGCAAACCGTATCACTGTAGCATAAAGGCCGAGCACAAAAATAATGGCGGCCACAATTTTCCAAAAAGTTAATTTAATTTTCATTTTAGAACTTCACCTGTCTAAAAGTTATTCGTCCTTCGCGATGCCAAAGGCTTCTTCCTCTGTCATCTCACCATTTCGGACTTTTTCCAGCTTAACGCGCCGATTAATTATCCACCAGATGCCGAACATTGTAACGCCGCCAACGCTGACAATATTGGGGATTTGCGATAAAACATCCCATGTAAGCTTAGGATAGGCAGCATCGGATTTCATAACCTTGAAACCCAATTGTTCAAACGGTACATCGGAAAGATAAATCACAGATGTACCGCCGGCTTCATGCTCACCATAAATATGATCAACATAAAGGCCGGGGTTATTTTTAAACCGTTCCCTGGCAACGTCCATCAGCTCCTCGCGGTCGCCAAAAATTGTAGCGCCGGTTGGACACACCGATGTACACGCCGGTTGCTCGCCTTTGGAAACCAGATTGTCGTAGCACATAATGCATTTTTGTACACGTGGCAGAGTTTCATTCCATTGGTATTTTGGGATTTCGAACGGGCAGGCCATCACGCAGTAACGGCACCCCATACAGCGCTCTTCAAGATAAATCACAGGCCCGGCTTCAGTCTTTTGCAGCGCCGCGACCGGGCAAACAGAAACGCAGGTTGGGTCATCGCAATGCATGCACTGCCGCCTAATATTTACGCCGTTTACCTGTTCAACAGCAGTCCAATTATTTCCATCTAACTTAAGTACCTCGGTTTTAGGAAGCCCGTTAATTTCCTTACAAGCCATGACGCAAGCCTTGCAACCGATGCACCTGGTCAAATCAGTCAAAATTCCGTAACTCATTTTTCACCCCAGAGATTATGCATGTAGAAAAGATTTTGAAAAAGCTTCCCACTCTGAATTACTGAGATTGTGCAAGCTCTCATCTTTTGTATCGCTTTTGCGATCTTCAGTTTTACGCTCAGCTTTCTTACTTTCATCGGTGGCAATTATTTTTCTGAATTTTTCACTTTCTTTGCGGTACCAGTCTAACGCATCTTTACCAATTCGGAGATGGTTCAAATCACTGATTAGGCTGGTTGCTTCGATAAAGCAGCACCATCCCAATTCGTATGGTTTAATGCGCATAATTTCTATATGCCCACCCAGTTCATCATTTATTGCGCTGATTTTCCCAGTAACCGGAGACGGGAAAACCAATTCGCGGCCATTTTGATGAATGGTCAAAAGCGCCTGTCCACGAGTAAGCATTTTGCCTATTTTCGGCACGCTGATGCGATCAATTTTGCCCACAATTTTCTGCACAAAATCATCCAGCCCAATACGCACTGTGCCATCCATTTCCACGCCAACCCAGATGTGCTCTTCCGAAACAAAAAGACCAGCCGACACATTGAATGCATCTTTCGCTTCAAGCTCGGCCTTCGGCGAAGTGACCAGACGAATTTTAGGAAGACGCTGCCGCTCAATTTTATCCTGGCGGCGAATCAATGACTTGTTGACAAAATCAACCAATTCATCTTCTGTAAAAGGCTTCTGAACATAATCCAACGCACCAAACTTCATGGTCTCAACTGCGGACTCAAGAGTTGCAAAACCCGTGATCACAATCACATCAATATCCGGACGCAAATGTTTCACGCTCTTCGTTACATCAATTCCGTCCATTTCAGGCATTTTTAAATCTGTAAAAACAAAATCATATTCATTCTTTTTTACCAAAGTAAGGGCTTCCTGCCCTTTCTCAACCGTATCCACAGAATAACCTGCCAGCACCAAAATTTTTCTAAAACTATCCAGAATAATCGACTCATCGTCTACCGCAAGAATTCTGGCTTTCGGGCTCTCAACCATAACCCGCTTTAACGACTTGGTTTCGTCTGCAAAGCTGAGATTTAAACCAACATCCAAGGCTACTGCGCGTTCCTTATGCAGCTTTGATTCCTGCATTTTCTTCGAGATCACCCGAACCAAAACATCTGCGGTGATAAAAGCAGCAATCATGAAAATTACCAACAGAGCAACCATTTCAATACTCCTCATTTTTTAAAGATAGTGATAAGCATGCAAACTGACCGTTTGCGTTTTATGATAAATTCAGAACTTCACCTTCATAAAATTCCGGCTTCATTCTGACCAACCAATTCTCACTGAGATTGCTTTTTGCTAAAGCTGACGGCTTTTCATAAAAATTTTTGTTGATTTCAATAATTGTCCCACTAAACGGCGCCCGAACATTATGCAAGCGCTCATGCTTGCTTTCAATTTTAAGAAAGACATTACCCTGGGTGACTTCTGAGTTTACGGGCTCAAATTCCATTTCAACGATTCGTTCTCTTATTGAGGAGAATGTCTCTCCTAAGCCCAAAATAACAGTACCGGCAGATTCTTTTTTAGCCCAACTATGGCAACCGAGAAAATGAAATGCCTTGTTGCCATCATTATTTATATGATGTTTAGTCGTTTTCCCTGAAAAAGCCAGCGCGCGATAAACCACCCCTAAAATTTCATCGATATCAAATGGCTTTGGTATAAAATCAAAGGCCCCCAGTTTAAAGGATTTAATTGCATTACTCAGTGTGGCATAGCCACTTATCACAACAAACGGGGTTTTTGACATTTTGGAGGAGACAACCTTTAAGAGATCAAGCCCGGAAAAATTTGGCAGCATTAAATCTGAAATCACAATTTTGTATGATTTTTTTTCTAACCGGTGAACCGCTTCCTCGGCATCGGTCACGGCATCAAGCTTAATCCGTTCTTCTTTCAAAAATCTTTTAAATGCAGAAATAATGACCTCTTCGTCTTCAACCAACAAAATATCTGTTTGGCTCATGATTATTTCTCAACGATTAGAGATGCATTCTCATTTACAGGCAAGGTGACGGTAAACCTGGTACCTTTACCCGGTTCACTTTTTACATCCATTTTACCATGATGTTTGTCAATAATTCCCCAAACTACTGCCAGACCAAGCCCGGTGCCCTTTTGCCCTTTTGTTGTAAAAAAGGGTTCGAAAATCTTGGATTGCTGTTCCTTAGACATACCGCATCCGGTGTCACTAACCGACATTACAAGAGATTCTCCAGTATCGTTGCGTTCAGTTTTAGTTTCAACTTTAATCTCCCCACCACCGTTGCCAATAGCGTCTGAAGCGTTAACCAGAAGGTTGATTATAACTTGTTGGATTTGATTTGAATCTACATTTATATTTGGCAGCTTTGCCAGCCCGGTTTTAACGTTGATGTTTTTGAGGCACAACTGATTATCCAAAATATGTAAACTGTGATGAATTACATCATTCAAATTGATATTGGATTTTTGGGGGGGCGCCTGCCGTGCGAAATCCAACAGTCCTTTTACAATTTCGCGGCAACGTTTGGTTTCGCGAACAATTACATCCAGATCGGATTTGGTTTCAGGCTCCTGAATGCGTTTTTGCAGAAAGCTGGCGTAGGTCAAAACACCGGTAAGCGGATTATTGATTTCGTGCGCCACTCCAGCAGCCAGGCGCCCCAAAGAAGCCAATTTTTCGGATTGATAAAGTTGTTGTTGCGCCTTAGTCAATTTTTCGGTCATATCGTTGAATGATTTCCCCAACTGTCCCAATTCATCGTTTTGCTTCAATTTGATTTTATAATTCAAATCTCCGCCTGCGATTTTATTGGTTGCCAACACCAGGTTTCCAACCGGCTTACCCACCAGATTTTTCATAAGCAGCCATATAATAAAACTAATGGCCACCACAGCGCTGCAGGCCAGAATGATAAGATTATTTTGCGTGGTCTGAATTTGAGCTTCCACCTCTTCCAGGGAAAGAGTGACATCAAGTACACCGAGTACTTTTCGTGCTTCGGCATGGGCGTGGCAGTCCGCCTGCCAGCAGCCGGGCTCATTGTAAATTGGGTTGATAATCCCAAAATTTTCATGATCAGCTTCGTTAACAAATGTACGTGTACGCTCGTTTATTGGGAGCTTTTCGATAGGCTGATTGGCGGCATGGCAGGCATAACACGATTCAGCTTTTTTATCAACCATTTTGCCAATTTCAGTCTTATCGGAAGAATAGTTGACGACACCTTCCTTATTAAAAATTCGGATTTTTTCGATGCCTTCCTGCCTACTGATAGTATCGATAATTCGATGGATGTGTTTTCGCTGATTCAGCAGCATATCGTATTTTGTGCTGCTCTTGATAGTTTCGCTGAGCTGATTTGCGGTATCGTCAATTTGTGTCATTAAGGCCGTACGGACAGAACGACTGGTCTGTAAAGAAAAAATACCAATAACTGTAATGGAGACCAGAGCCACACCAAAAATGATTTTATGACTTATTTTATTTGTCATCACCAAAACCATATTTAGAACGATTTCAATAAGTTCAAAAACCGTACCAAAAACAGAACTTTATGTAAACAACTTATTTTCAAATAGTTATAAAACCAGGGATTATTCGTAAATCTTAAATGTTAGAAATGTAGGGGGCTATCTCTTAATAGTAAGAAAAAAATGACCACCTACTTAGTGTCCATCCGGGGTCATCATTCCCGAATATTTTCATCGGGAATCCATTCATTTTTCGTGCGTGGATTCCCGCTAGGGGCGTGCGGGAATGACCGGAAAGGGTACTTTCCGGATTGACATTAATTAGGGTGATTTTTTAGAATCTACAAGAGATAGAACAGGGCAAGGATATCCCCATTGAAATGATATTTTGGTCATGCCGGAAATTTATGAGAGGCAAACTACTTACCGATATGAATTTTGTGGTTCTATGTCGATCCGCGTGGGTGGAATGTATAAATAATCAGCCACGGATTCACACGGATGAAACACGAATTTTTGTTAAAAGGTGAAAGGTTTGAATTCAACTTTAATTCCGGTTGGCCTGAGTCAACTCAGCAATTGCGGATGCTCCAGCTACACAGAATCGTCGCGACGCAATAATTCAGCATGTAGAGTTTTCTGACACTCTTCTCAAAAAACTATAACCAAGGACTTTGAAGAATTCAAAAGCCGGCTCTATTATGGCTGGGGTTGGAGCTTCGTATTTCAACTCGTTTGTTATCCGTGGTCATCAGTGTGCATCTGTGGCTAAAAGTCAAATCTGCTATTACCCACACAAAACAAAATAGCTCCAATTTTGTTTTCTCTGAATCTTAGAAAAGTTTAGGACGGGCAACTTGTTGTCTGGTTTTCAAATAATCTAGGGAGATCAGTTTTCTACAAAATGTGAAAACAAATGGCAGAAAAAATACACAACTTCCCAAAATCAGCCCAAGAAGAAATGCCAAACATGAGACAAGCCGTTTCACTTTTTCAAATCCTTATTTTACTCTCGGCAACGTGTGCCTGCTTATTAATACACGTATCGCTTATCTTGGCAAAACCTAAATTGTTTTAAAAAATGCCTCAAACCGCAAGGGGAAATACCGGGGAATGAATTTCAGAAGCGGCGTAGGTTAAAACTATAAATAAAAAACACGGAAGTCAAAAATAAATTTGCCAACATAAAAAAACCGCCGGCAATAATTGCCGGCGGTTGCACCGTGGGTTTGAGGAAGGTAAAAAAGGAGTTCTTAATTAGTTGCTTCCAGGTTGTCTTGCGTACGTACGGCATATCGTCCCTGGAAAAAACCACGACCATCGCCAGAGCGACCGGTTCTAAAATTACCTCTTACATGGCCAATTGTGTCATGGTTGCGGTTAACCCAACGTCCGTTGAATACACCGCCGTTAGAGCCTCTGGTGTTTTCCCAATGTCCTGCAAGCAGGCCGCGAAACTCACCATTCAAGCTGATGTATTTGCCCTTGAAAACATTACTGCCGCCGCGATCTTTACCCCAGATACCGCGCAAGTAACCACCATTCAGGCCAAGACTGTTAATCCAACGACCGCGAAATGTACCGCCGTTGTCTCTATCTTTCTTCCAGTGACCGGAGATAAAGCCGCCGTTAAAAGGCACATAATCTTTAGAACGAGCAATGATTGAAACTTCATGTCCACCTGCGCCAACCGCTTCAAGTGACTCGAGCGAATCCATATCAGCAAATGCCAAGGTTGTGGAGTAGCCACCGATATTGATGGTTAGAAAACCTTCGTCGTCGGTCGTGTCGTTATCAACAACTGCCAAAAGCAAGCCGTCTAAATGTTGTTTTGTTTGGGAAGTAATGTCCACTTTCGTGCGTGAATCTCTTGGAAGATGGATGAAATCATTGTCTTCAAACCGAATCTTTTTTAAAACAACCAGAATACCTTTGTTAACTTCAAGCGAACCACTCCAGTCGATAATTTCTGTGGCTAAAGAATCACCAGCCAAAAGCCCGTAGGTTAAACGGACAAAGTAAGCTTTAATTGGATTATCCCTGACGACAGTCGGATCCTGAGAATAACTCAGCGCGTCAAGAACTTCTGCATCATTGCTATATGCATCGTTTACATCTTGGTCTGCTTCAAAATCACTCATCATTTCTGAATCACCAAATGCCGGCGCTTCACTACTACTATCGTAACCACCAAACTCCTTTTCCAAACTAATTGATTCTTCGTTCTCAGTACCCGCTTCTGTTAATTCACTATTTTTACTGCAAGCCGTCAAAGCAAGTAATGCTACAATCGCTGTTAAAGATAAAAACCGTTTCATTGTAAAAACCTCCAAATTAAATTAATTATTAAAAAATACCTTTCATCTTTCATCATGATGACAACGGTTCTGCTCTATGCAACAGCCTTGCCAAAAAAGTATGCATCTTCACTTCCACTCCCACTAATTCTTAATAATTAAATACTTAGGTTAGTTTCGATTTCACGCCAATGTTTTTGACGAACAATTCCCATATGCCCTCAAAGGTTCAAAGTGAACCGTACAGTACACAAAACTCCCCCTAAACAAAGTGCGATTTCTAAACTCTTTCTACTTTTCTCCAACTGTCTAACCAATCCTTACAAAAACTTCCCTTGCTTCTTAACCAAACAGTCTTTATTATTTTGAATGAATTCAAATCTAAAAACCCTATTTGAAAAACATTTTAGCGAAGCAGTGGATAGCTTTAAACCGTTGAAGGCACACGGTTCCAACCGCAAACGCTATCGCTTAAAAAGTAAAAAACATACTGCTATTGGTGTTGAAAACGATGACCGTGCAGAGAATATCGCCTTTCTGGAATTCTCCAAACATTTTGGAAAACTCGGTCTGCCCGTACCTGAAATCTATGCCGAAAATCTCGATGCCAATATTTACCTGGAAGAAGATTTGGGTAATGACACACTGTTTGAATTGATGGAAAAGCTGCGGCCAAATAAAAATGAATTCCCTTCTGAATTAGAACACTTGTATACCCGCGTTGTAGAAATGCTGCCTGAATTTCAAATTAAGGGCGGTAAAAAATTAAATTATAAATTCTGTTATCCGCGCCACAGTTTTGACCGTCAGTCGATTATGTGGGATCTGAGTTATTTCAAATATTACTTTTTGAAGCTCGCGGGAATCTCCTTCAACGAGCAAAAATTAGAGGATGATTACAACCGCTTTGCCGATTTTTTACTCGAAACCCGCCACGACTTTTTTCTTTATCGCGATTTCCAATCAAGAAATATCATGATACGCGCCGGGAGACCATATTTTATTGACTACCAGGGTGGTCGCAAAGGTGCCCTGCAATACGATATCGCTTCGCTGCTGTTCGATGCAAAAGCCAACCTGCCTTTTGAAGTTCGGGAAAAATTACTCCAGGCTTATCTCAACAAGTTAAGCAAGCTCACTAAGATCGATCGTGATGAATTTATGAAATATTACTACGGGTATACACTCGTGCGCATTATGCAAGCCATGGGCGCATACGGTTTTCGCGGATTTTATGAGCGCAAAACGCACTTTTTACAAAGTGTGCCCTTTGCAATTCGCAACCTTGAGTATGTGCTCCACAACGTCTCATTGCCGGTTGAAATGCCCATGCTGCTTTCATGTCTGCAAAAAATAGTACGTTCTACAAAATTACGGGAAATCGGAAACGTACAGCTACCATTGACAGTGCACATTCAAAGCTTCTCTTATAAAAACGGATTGCCGGTAGATGAAACCGGTCATGGCGGGGGCTTCATTTTCGATTGCCGCTCGCTAACAAATCCTGGCCGGCTTGATAAGTACAAAAAACAGAATGGCAATGATAAAGGAGTGATTCAATTTCTGGAAGGCCAGCCGGAAGTCCACAGTTTTCTCACCCGGGTTCGCGACCTCATTTCACAGGTTATCGAGAAATATGAGCAGCGCAGTTTCACGCACCTTTCGGTAGCATTTGGTTGCACCGGCGGTCAGCATCGATCGGTTTTTTGCGCCAACAGCCTCAGCAAATACCTGGCAGAAAAGTACGGAGTTAAGATCAAACTGATGCACCGGGAAGAGAGTGACTGGATAAATTTAAAATAATTTCTACCTGAATAAATGTGTCATCGTTTTTCTTTAATCCCAATATGAGCTTTTGCCAAACTCAAATTATTAATTCCCGTTTTGAAATTAGTAATTTTTGGTGTAAGTTATAATTCCATATTCTTTGTACCTTTGTCTGTAAACATCATTCAACTTTTAAAAAACAAAGTGCCTTAAATGGAATTCACAATTCGAGAACTCACCACCCACAAAGATTTTCTTGCAACAATTGATCTGCAAAAAAATGCATGGGGTGAAAATTTTCGTGATCTTACGACACCCAGTTTAATGGTTATAAATGCAAAACTCGGAGGGTTCTCTGCCGGCGCATTCGATTCAAATGGTACGATGCACGGTTTTGTTTTTGGACTGACCGGTCTAATTAAAGGCGAACAAGTTCAATGGTCACAAAAATTGGCTGTTGCTAAAACACACAGGGGCAAAGGACTCGGATTTCGCTTAAAAGCATTTCAGCGAGAGCAAATACTCGAACGCGGATATCGCCACATTTTTTGGACATATGATCCGTTGCAGGCGCTTAACGCCAATCTTAACATAAATCGTTTTGGGGTAAAAGCTGTTGAGTATGTGGAACGCTGGTACCCAATCGATGAACAGAATGTGTTGCACACCGGCATTGGCACAGACCGCTTTGTCGTTGACTGGGAAATCGACACACTTCATGTTCACGAAAGATTGGAAAAGAAAATTCCACCTTCTGTTTTACAACTACCCGACCAGGAGCAAATCGCCAATACAGATTTACAAAATGGCTTGCCTAAGCCTGTTGAAAAAGGTTTTCCAGATAGTAAAACCATATTTGTTGAAATCCCGGAAAACATTGCCGCAATTGCTGCGAACGACATGAAACAAGCCAGTGCGTGGCGTGAAAATACCAGAACAGCCCTCATGCATTATTATGATGAAGGGTACCTTGTAACCGAATTTGTAAAAATTGAAAATCGCTGTTTTTATCTTTTAGGAAACCAAACATGATCTGTTTTAAAAAATTTACTTTGCGGGAAATTCACCTTCCTTTAAAAGAGCCGTTCAAAATTTCTTCCGGAACGGAAACCATTCGCCGGATATTTTTACTGCAACTATTTAATGCCGACGGCAGCGAAACATGGTCAGAATGTTGTGCAGGCGCATTGCCAAACTATTCTTATGAAACGATTGATACGGCCTGGCTCGCTATAAAAAACTGGTGTGCGCCACGAGTCCTGCATAAAACCTTCGACTCACCGCAAGAGTTGAATCAGGCCTTACGTCGTGACTTTCGTGGTCACAACATGGCTAAAGCTGCACTGGAAATGGCCGGCTGGGCGATGGCTGCTCAGCTTGAAAATATTCCCCTTGCCGAAAAACTTGGCGGCGAGCGCAAAAAAATAGCCACAGGCATTTCATTGGGCATACAGGACACCCCAATAATTTTGGCTGAAAAGGTGCAACAGGCTCTGGATGAAGGTTATCAAAAAGCAAAAATGAAGATCAAGCCGGGACAGGACCTGGAATTCATAGCAACGGTTCGGCGGGAAGTTGGGGATAATGCACCGCTCATGGTAGACGCCAATAATGCCTATACCCTCGACCAAATCGACCATCTCAAAAAGTTTGATGACTTCAATTTAATGATGATCGAGCAACCGCTGGCATACGATGATATTTACCTGCATTCAAAACTGCAACCCCACTTCAAAACTCCAATTTGCCTCGATGAGTCCATCGCCAATCTTGAAAAAGCAAAAGAAATGGTTGCCCTTGGCAGCGGCCGAATCATAAATATTAAACCCGGTCGTCTTGGCGGATTTGCCGAATCGATTGCGATTCATGATTTTTGTCAGGAAAACAACATCCCGGTCTGGTGTGGTGGTATGCTGGAAAGCGGAGTTGGCCGGGCTTACAATGTAGCGCTGGCATCTCTGCCCAATTTCACCCTCCCCGGCGACGTATCACCCAGCAGCCGATACTGGACGCAAGACGTTGTTTCGCCTGAATGGACAATGGATAAAAATGGCATGGTTACAGTACCCTGGGATAAACCCGGCCTCGGTATTGAAATCGATATTGACCGGGTTGAAAAATTGACGGTCCGCAAGGAAACACTGAAATAAACTATTTTTGAACAATACGGTTAATTAAAACTATGAAATCCTCTTTTCTCAAAAAAATAAAAATGCCGCATGTTTTTGCACTGCTTACCTTTGTGATCTTGTTCAGCAGTCTCCTGACCTACTTTGTGCCTTCCGGCAGTTACCAGCGAGAGGAAAAAACTTTTGATGGCGGACTAACCAGAACCGTGGTTATACCTGGCACGTATACGGAATTACCCAAACATTATTCGACGAAAGGTCTTATTTTAGAGGATAAAGTTGAGGGCAAAGCAACACCAACGAGTTTGCTCGGTTTTCTAACCGCCATTCCACGCGGCATGGAAGGCGCCGCAGATATCATCTTTTTTATTTTCATCATCGGCGGCGTATTTGGTATTTTGCAGCGCACCGGCATGATTTCCGCCGTGATTCAAGGGCTACTCAACCGCTTTTCGGATTCGGGGCCATTGCTTACCATTATTTTAATGCTCGTGCTTTCTATCGGGGGGTCGACCCTCGGTATGGCCGAAGAATTTATCCCGTTGGTACCCATCTTTTTGATTGTTGCCAAAGAAATGGGCTATGACCGAATTTACGGTGTGGCGCTGGTTATCGTCGCGGCAGAAGTCGGATTTGCTGCCGCGACCACAAATCCATTTACAGTTCAAATTGCACAGGGTATTGCCGAAGTGCCTCTTGGCAGCGGTATCACCTTTCGATTGGCTTTTTATGCCTGCAGCCTGACAATTGCATTAATATATGTGCTGCGCTATGGCGCAAAAATCAAACGCGATCCGTCACAGTCTATTATGACGGGTGATGACTTTTCCATTTCTGATTTCAAAATCGAAAAACAGCAACTCACAAAACGTCATGTCTTGATTGTATTTAGCAGCGCGGTGATTTTTGCCCTGATTTTATATGCCGTACAAACTCAGAGTTGGTGGCTGGCTGAAATGGCTGGAGGTTTTTTGTTGATGGGTTTTGTCGCTGCGGCCATTGCCGGCCTTTCCGTTGCCGAAACTACCAAAGCATTCGTCAAAGGTATGGAAGAGATGGTTGTGGCGGCGCTGGTTGTCGGTTTTGCTAAAGGCATCCAGGTTGTTCTAATGGACAGCCACATTATGGATTCACTGATTTACTCTGCTGCCGGTGTGTTAAATCATTTTCCGAAACTTGTGTCTGGTATGGGCATGTTGGTTTTTCAAACCACGCTCAATTTTTTTATTCCGTCAGGGTCGGGACAAGCTGCGGTGACTATGCCGCTTATGGCGCCGCTGGCAGACGTACTCGGCATCACCCGCCAAACTGCGGTGTTCGCATTTACCTGTGGCGATGGCTTCTCCAACATGCTGGTTCCTACTTCCGGTGTGCTGATGGCTATGCTCGGACTGGCAAAAGTTCCTTTTGAGAAGTGGCTTCGTTTTATACTGCCCTTGTTTTTACAGCTTATTGTATTGGCAGCAATCTTTCTCGGAATAGCGGTTTTGATTGGATATAGTTAGACAATTTTTAAAATCATTTCATTTACCGTAAAGTTATTTTTTCTCTACTCTTGAAATTTATAAATTAATTAATCACAAAACAGCTGGCAAATGAAGTTCACTATTTCTGTAGTAATATTTTTTGAACGAGCTTTGTATTATTAACTTCCATTTTAAAGAAATAAACGCCTGAAACAATTAAACTTCCATTATCGCTTCGTCCGTCCCAGTTTATACGCTTGTAGCCGGGCTCTTGCATTTCATCGACAAGAAGCCTTACTTTCTGCCCCATTACATTGTAAATGATGATGCGTACCCTGGCTGGTTCAGGAATGGCATACTCAATTTGAGTTTCATTGTTGAATGGATTTGGATAGTTTTGGCTGAGACTAACTTCGTCGGGGAAAATGTCTTGTTCAGAGTTATCAACGTTAACAGGAAGAGGTTTAACGCCGGTACCTTCCAGCGTTATGATAGCCGGGTTTTGTGCAATGTCATTATTTCCTATACGCAGGTTAACGGTCATCACACCTTCTGATTTTGGCTTGAAATTTATTATAACATTTTGTGAATCGTTTACAGCAATTTCACTCGGTACGACAAAACTATCAACATAAAAATTGTTAGAATCAGCTCCCAAAAATTGTATACTACTTAAGAGCAGGCCGGAACCGCCAGTATTCCAAATAGTGAAGTTTTGTGCTTCAGTACTGTCAATGATCACATTGCCAAAGTTAATAAAATCGGGTGTTATTGAAATTATTGGTGGCAGCATGAGTGCGGTTCCTGACAAGTCCACACTTAATTTGCCATTTCCAGAATCGTTGCTTTTAATCTGTAAAACTGCCGACCAAGCGCCCGGTAAGGTTGGTTTAAATATAACTTTAAATTGTAGTGATGAGTCGGGTTCAAGAGTATCGGGTAAAGAAAGAGTGTCCAAATTGAATTGCAAAGAGTCATTGTCAATAAGGTGAATTTGGGTTAAATGGAGAGGTGTCCCACCTGAATTGTTTATGACAAGTATTTGGGTTGCTATACTGTCAACAATTACTTCGCCAAAGTCATGGAATTCCGGAGATACTGAAATTTGTGGTGGCAGCAATAGAGCTGTACCTAAAAGATTTACATCCAGTGAACTTTGTGCCGGATCATTGCTTTCAAGACGCATGGTAGTAGACTTCTGACCGGATGAATCTGGTAGGAAAATAACTTTAAACTGTAGTGATGAGTCGGGTTCAAGAGTATCGGGCAAAGCAAGGGTGTCCAAATTGAATTGCAAAGAGTCATTGTCAATAAGGTGAATTTGGGTTAAATGGAGAGGTGTCCCACCTGAATTGTTTATGACAAATATTTGGGTTGCTATGCTATCAACAATTACTTCGCCAAAGTCATGGAATTCTGGAGATACAGAAATTTGTGGTGGCAGCAATAGAGCTGTGCCTAAAAGATTTACATCCAGCGAACTTTGTGTCGGATCATTGCTTTCTAGCCGCATGGTAGTAGATTTCTGTCCGGATGAATCTGGTAGGAAAGTAACTGTAAATTGCAGCAGTGCATTTGGTTCAAGGCTATCTGGCAGAGCGAACATTTCTAAATTAAATGCCAACGAGTCACCACCTGCAAAAAAGATGTTTGAGATATTCAAAACAGATGTACCGGTGTTTTCTATTACAAAGTTTTGTGTTTTCCCACTATCTACAAACACCTCTCCAAAGTTATGCAATTGCGGTGAAATTGAGATTTGTGGAGGGCCGTTTTTTTTGATGGTAAAATACTCATCAATATTGCCCTTATCATCGATAAACTTCGCTTGAAGCAAATTCCTATCAATGTCTAAAACAAGGGAACCAAGCTGGCTGAATGAAGTTACCATCGCAGGATGATCTAAATTACCTTGCACTCTGGCTACTCCTGAGCTACCTGAAACAATATAAACTGTGCCTTTATTTGCCATGGATTCGGCTACATCCTTTTCATAAATGCCATCGCCATTCGGTCTGCCATCACCGGCATCTATCTTCATAGATTCAGCAAATGTGTTCGATTTGCCATAATGACCATTAATAAGATACGACCGCTCATAAGAGTGACTGTGTCCGGTCAACACTAAATCTACACCGGCACTTTCCAAAATCGGCAAGGCATTTTCACGCATCATTATTGAGAGACCTTCGGCATCGGAATCATGTGAGCCTTTTGAATAGGGCGGATGATGCCAAAAGGCGATAGTCCAAAGTTTGTCATTTAGCAAAACATCTTCTTCAAGCCACGTTCGCATGGCACTATTGGCATTTCCAAAAGATGAAGTGGTTGAATTCAGGACAACAAAATGAATGTTGCCATAATCAAAAGAATAGTATGCTTCGGCTGCCGAAGCCACCCCGCCTGCCTCCCCATTAGTCGGGAGAGTAAAAATATCAAAATATGGGTTTGGCCCGGGCGTTGAGGAAGTATTATCATCATGATTACCTAAGGTCGGCCAGAGTACAGATTTCCTCAACATGTTCTCGTACATATTCTCGAAGACGGCTTTTTGGTATTCTCCATCTGTGCCGTTATCATAGGCATTGTCCCCCAACATCAGCCAAAGATCGGTGTGCCTTTCACCTGTAAAATTATAATAAGCATCTCTTACGGCACGAGCACTATCATCTTTGGTACCAGAATCTCCTAACACCCAAATTCTGGTTGGTTTATCTGTTCCTGTTTGTGGAGAGGTCAGGAAGAAATATGATGAGTCGTTACCAGCGAGCATGGATTCGCTGCTACCAATGGAATAGTAATACTCGGTATCTGGCGCAAGGCCATCGACTAAAACTTCATGTTCAGTGGTCGAGAGCAAGTTGTCGAATGTCATGTCAAGATTACCGGGGGAATTTCCAATTTTAACCTGACTATCGGTAAATATATCTGTCCGCCATTTTACAATAATGCTATGGGGAGTGCCTATTTGTAAGTATGGACCACGTGTTACGTTTTGTGAAAAAATTAATCCATTGTACAGAATTAATAAAATTGCAGCCGTTAATAAACCTGCATGATTTTTCATGATATTTTTTTGATGGGATTTAATATCCAAATAACGAAATGACTTAAAACTAATCTATAATAAATTTCAATCAAAATGTTTGTACGGTCAAAATGATAGTGGCGCGTATGATCTATTTAATCGTCAAATAAAAACGGCCACTTGAATTAAGTGGCCGTTTTTATTTTTCGTCTTATAATAAATTTCACTGAACATCCTCACCCTTAACCCCGGTCATTTTCTCCACCGCCCAAACACCAAGGTAGCAGAAGGGTGTATCCAGTGCGGCTATTGAAACTTTCAGAATATAAACGGAAATAATAATGTTCATTAAATCACCAAAATCTCCGGTAAATACCACCGGATTTTTATAGAGGAAAATCACATTTACGACAACTGTATCTATGAATTGTGAAACCATAGTCGAGGCGTTGTTACGTAACCAAAGGTGCTTGCCTTTTGTAAGGCGTTTCCAAAAATGAAAGAGATGGACGTCCACCATTTGTGCCAATAGATAAGCTGCCATCGAGGCAAACAACAATCGCCACACAGGTCCGAATATGCTGACATAAGCCTCATCTGCTGCATAAATTTCAGATGGTTCTAAATATATTCCAAGTTGTGAAAACCCAAGCAAAAGCAGACTCATGGTAAAGCCCATAATCACAAGAAAGCGTGCCCGTTTGGCACCGTACATTTCCGAAACAATATCAGTAATTAAAAAAGTTAAGGGAAACCAGAGGATGCTAACCGGTAAAATCCTTCCAAAAGCAGAAAACAACTTTACGCCTACCGTATTCGTCAAAATCACAAATGTAACAAACACAGCGATAAAAACCCCATAAAGCGCCTCGTAGGGCGTAATCCATTTTCTTTCTTTAGTTTCGTCCATATAAGCTCAGCTCTATTGAAATGTAGAAGTAGTTAAAAAAGGCGTTGACTTAATAAAAGTGGAAAATCGATTGGATTGCCGACAAATTTCCGTAGTTGGACAATTTGCCCAAAATGTCGTTCGCCATGGTCGGCATAAAGTTCAAGCAGATTTCTCAAAGTCATCGTTCCCCACTCAGGGTGAATACCGACTCTCTTCCAGTCTTCTTCTTTGGCGCGGTTAAAGATTTTACTCGTGTTCAAACGCAGAGAATCAAACATCATAATGGTACTATAAAACGCCTTAGAGTCAAATTCCTGATAGCTAAAAACCCCTGCCCATATATCCTGATCATAAATCGCAAAAGTGCTCCCGGGCTCTGCAAATGCCTGCCTGACTCTGGCTGCACCCATAGTTTCTGAGTCGGCCAAATGAATGGCTATTTCCTGGATTGACCATTTACCGGGTTGGGGACACGCTTTTAATTCTTTTAAAGACAGCCCTTTTATAACTTTATTCAAACGCTCTGGGGCCAGTGAAAAAATTTCAATTAATTTTCGGGTTTCAATATCTGAATAAACACTCGGGAATTTTGAATCTCCAGCTGACATACTGCCTCCACGAAAAGTTAAACCAACTACACTAAATTTAGTGTAACTAAGAAATAAAAGTATACGATTAACTGCAAGAAAATAATTGAAGGTTCAATTCACCTTAATCATCTCCCCTGATCACGGTTACAACTGGTTCCTCATCAAATATTTCAACCCGAACCTGCCAGGGCTGACAACATATTTGACAGTCTTCAATATACTGCTGCAATGCGCCGCCGGAATAATCGATGTAGATTTTATTGGGCTGTCCGCAATAGCGGACAAATAATGGTGGTTGTATCTTGCACAATATATTTTCAATCAAATAAAAGGGTTGCTGGATTGCAATCCACAAACTAAACTTAGATAGTGATTGAACGAAAACTGCAATATATCCGTCTTTCTGAGCACAAAGTCCGACATATTGCTTTTCATGTCCGCTGTTGCCGTGCGAAGAATCTCTCTCGGGCATGTGGTTCTTCGTGCCTCACCTTCTG
>JAJDAE010000145.1 GCA_029262035.1 Candidatus Zhuqueibacterota bacterium | reverse complement strand
GTGATTCAGATAAATTTTGGTTCGGATTTTCTCTCAGGAGAATATAAGGAAAAAATGAAAATAGCCAGGGATTATTTGACCGAAAATAATATTACAGATCATCATGAAAGAGAATTGTACCAGGCGAATTTCAAAAAGGATAATCATGTAAAAGAGTCCGATGTTGCTGATGTTGTGGCGCATATCGATCGCGTTGTTAAGTTGGTTGGCATCGATCATGTTGGCATTGGCTCCGACTACGATGGCGTAGGAGATAGTTTACCGACGGGCCTTAAAGATGTTTCCGGATACCCAAACCTCATCGAGGCGCTTTTGAAAGGCGATTACACCGAGGCTGATATAAAGAAAATCTGTTCGGGCAACATCCTGAGGGTTTGGGGAGAAGTTGAGGAAATAGCAAAGCGATCTCAAGAAATGTAGAACGTGCTATTATGATTTTAAATTTGGAAGCGAATGCATGAATGTCTTCAACTACGGAATTGATTCTTTAACACCGCGCCAGGCGCTTGATATTGCGGGCGGTGATCTGAAAGCGACTTTGAACAAGGACGCGGTCGATAAAATTAATCTCAGCCGCCAGGCCATTGATGAAATTGTCGCCAGCAAAGCGGTGCTTTACGGCGTTAACACCGGTTTCGGGCCATTGTGCACCACCCTGATTTCCCCGGAAAAAACCGTTGAGCTACAAATTAACATTTTGAAAAGCCACAGCGTTGGCGTTGGGGAAAGCATCAGTCCGGAAATATCGCGACTCATGCTGATTTTAAAACTGCACGCCCTCAGCCAGGGGTTTTCCGGTATAGCGCTTTCTACGCTGCAGCGCATTCAATTATTGTTGGAGAAGAATATCATCCCGGTTGTGCCATCGCAAGGCTCGGTTGGGGCATCGGGCGATTTGGCGCCGCTGGCGCATTTGTTTCTGCCGCTTATTGGCCTGGGGAGTGTGCATTACAAAAATAGTATTGTAGCTACGGCTGAAGTCTATCAAAAAGAAAATCTTACACCGGTGACTCTTGGCCCAAAAGAAGGCCTGGCTTTGATTAACGGCACGCAATTCATCGCCGCCTACGCCGTAAAAATTCTCGAGCGGATGCATAATTGTCTGGAGACGGCAGACATCATTGGCGCCATGACCCTGGAGGCCCAGCTTGGTTCTATGAAACCGTTCCATCCGGATCTGCATAAACTCCGGCCATATCAGGGCAGCGTGCTGGTGGCGCACAGAATGCGTGCACTGCTCACCGGTTCGGAAATGTTGGACTCACACCAAAACTGCGACCGTGTGCAAGATCCATATTCGCTGCGCTGTATGCCACAAGTACATGGCGCAAGCCGCAATGCCTGGCTGCATTTAAAAGAGTTGCTGCATTGCGAATTGAATTCCGTGACTGATAACCCGATTGTTTTAGATGCGCAAAACACCATAAGCGGTGGGAATTTTCACGGGCAGCCAATGGCGCTGCCGCTGGATTACGCCGCATTTGCCGCTGCTGAAATCGGTAATATTTCCGATCGCCGCACGTATCTTTTACTGGAAGGCAAAAATGGCCTGCCCCTGCTTTTGATGAAAAACACCGGCATCAATTCAGGCTTTATGCTGGCGCAATACACCTCTGCTGCACTGGTGAGTGAAAACAAAACCTTGTGTTACCCGGCCAGCGCAGACAGCATCCCGACATCACTCGGCCAGGAAGACCACGTAAGTATGGGCTCCATCAGTGCCCGCAAAACATACTCGATTATCGATAATTTGGAAAAAATTCTTGCTGTTGAATTGACCTGTGCCGCACAGGCGTTTGATTTTCGCCGCCCTCTAAAGTCGGGCACAATCCTCGAAGCTTGTCATGAACATGTACGCAGCAGGATTAATCATGCCGAAGAAGACCGGGTTTTCTCCGAAGATATAGAGGCGGCGATATCTATTGTCCGGGATAAAGAACTGACTCAAATTGCCGGAGATATTTCTCTAAAAGAAAAAATTGATCTAAATGGCGAATTCCGTAGTTTGTTTGATTTAGAATAATTATTAGTATTCAGAAACCTGCAAATATCATTCGGCAAAAAATTTTTGATATTCCCTTTGAAAGAGAAAGAGGTTTGTCTTTTTTCAGTCTACAAACTTTGTTACCACCAACAGACTTTAATGAGTCAGAACTTGTCAAACAAGTTGCAACGGGCGACGAAAAAGCTTTCGAAATTTTATTCAAGCACTATGCCCAACGCTTGATCAATTTTGCCCGGCGGTTTGTTTTTGATACTACAATTGCAGAAAACTTTGTGCAGGATGTTTTTCTGAAAGTCTGGGCAAATCGGGAGCAATTAGACCCCGAGAAGAGTTTTAAGACCTACCTTTTTACAGCGGTTAGAAACCAGGCCTTGCACCATCTGCGTCACCTTGAAGTTGAGCGCCGTAGCGAAGAAAACATCGACTTATTCCCTGAACCAATAAAGACCCCGGAACAAGAATTAAGCGAAAAAGAAGTCGAAGAATATATCAGGCAGGCAATTGGAGAACTCCCGGAAAAATGCCAATTGATTTTTTATATGAATCGCTTTGACCAACTCACCTACACCCAAATTGCGGAAGTTCAGAACATCTCCATCAAAACGGTGGAAACCCAAATGGGGCGTGCTTTAAAATATTTGCGTCAGAGGTTGCATCAGTTTATGATGGTGTTGCCCTTTTGACTTAGTATTGGCTTACCCCAATTCTTCACTCATTTGAAAAAGCTACTCCCCCTGAATTCAATCGTCGCTGACCTACTGGCTGTCTTCATTCATAAGTGTAATAATTTTTTCTAATATTGTTATTCTATTTCAAACTGAAGACCTCCTTTTAAGTCAGCAGTACATAAAAATCACAACAACAGCAAAAAAAATGTAGGGGTAAAGCGCCGCTAACGCATATTACCAGTAGAAAAAGAAGAGTTTTTCAAAAGGAAAAATATATGAGCACATCAGATAATTGGTCAATGTTGTCGCAGTACCTTTCCGGAGAATGCACTGATTATGAAAAAAGGCAAATTGAGACACGAATTGACGTCGAGCCCGAACTTAGGAAAATGCTGCAATTTATGCAGCGGATTTGGGACACATCGGAAGCGCAGCAACCGTCGGATGTTGAGAAACTGTGGAACCAGGTTGCCGAAAAGACTGGCATCAAAATGCCAACAGGTAAATCTGTTGCAACCATGCCGCAGCACAAATTGTCTAAGCGCCGTTATGCGGATAATTATTATCGCATCATGAGGTACGCAGCAGCCATACTGGTTGTTTTCACGCTGGGGTATTTTCTCAACGGTTCAGGTTTGTTTTGGGGCTCCGGTGAACTCATGACAATAACAGTTCAAAACGGTGAGCGTGAGGAGGTTACCTTGAGTGATGGCACGCACATTATTCTCGACTCCGGCAGCAGTCTCAGATACCCCAAGAGTTTTGACGGTGAACGTCGCGAGGTTTTCTTAAATGGCGAAGGCTATTTTGAAGTTGCGCGTAACACAGATAAACCATTTTTTGTCCAGGCAAATCATGGCGTGGTTCAGGTTTTAGGCACAAAATTTAACGTACGCGCCTGGCGGTCAAACCGGAATGTTGCGGTTACTGTGACTGAGGGCAAGGTGTCTCTGAATTCTGAATCCGGCCCAAACTTGGCAGCCTCCATTTTGACAAAAGACCAGTTTAGCGAGTTAGCGGCAAACGGCAAACCAACGTCTCCGCAAATGGTTGACGTGGCGCAGTATATGGCCTGGATGCACAACGAGGTCTTCTTTGACGATGCGTCTCTGCAGGAAATTTTATTCCAACTTGAGCGCTGGTATGATGTGGCATTTATTCTTGAAGATAAAACACTGGCTGAAGAGCGTTTGAATCTTCATATCAAGAATGACTCAATTGAAGATGTGTTGAAATTAATTGCGGTTTTGACCGATGCAAAATACTCCCGGTCTGGCCAAACTATACGATTAAAGTTGTAAAGGATATTTAGAAATGAAAAAGTTACTAACAATTACAGTTATAGTTTTTTTGTCACTTTTACTAAACTCCACAGTTTGGGCACAAGGCGGTAATTACATCCAGGTTGATGGTGCCGGTCGGCAGCGCGTTCCCAAATCATTGCTGACAAGGGTGTCTGTTGAGCTTGAGGATGTGACTTTTGAAAATGCGCTGGCGGTAATTTCTAAAAAGGGAAATTTTCAACTGAGCTACAACCGCGCCAAGATTCCGGTGAGCAAAAAAATTACTATGGAAATGAAAAATGTTTTCGCCCTGGAGGCGTTGCTTGAAGTTCTGGAAAGAACAAACACAAAGTTACTTGTTACCAATGAAGGGCACATTGCAATTGTTTCAGCAAGCAGCGACAATGTGAACAAGGGTGTGATCAAAGGGAAAGTGTTGGATGCCCAGACCGGGCAGCCGTTGTGGGGTACAAATATTTCTATCCCGGAGTTGAGAATCGGCGCATCGAGCGGAGAAGACGGCGGTTTTAGAATTGAAAGAGTCCCCGACGGCAACCATGCGGTACAGTTTAGCTATATTGGCTATGAAGTACAAAAAATCAACGTCCTCGAGCTTGATGGTCAGAATTTGAGTGACTTAGAAGTTCAGCTTCAACCCGAAGCTGTTTCTCTTAGCCAGGTTATCGTTACCCCCGGGCAGTTTTCGATTATGGGAAAAGGGCCTGGTGTGAAACAAACCTTAACCCGGGAAGACCTTGAAATTCAATCTCTGGGCGAGGATGTTTACCGCGCAACAACACGCCTGCCCGGTGTAGCTGCCGGGGATTTCTCGGCAAAGTTTAATATTCGCGGCGGTGAAAATGATGAAGTGCTGGTTATGATAGATGGTATGGAATTATACGATCCATTCCATGTTAAAGATGTTGATGGTGGTGTAATGAGCATTATCGATGTTGCGGCAATTGAGGGTATTGAGCTATTGACCGGTGGTTTTTCTGCTGAATACGGTAATCGCAAAAGCGGCGTTCTGAAAATGCAATCACGAAAACCCGAGGCAGGTTCGCAACGGACATCTCTTGGACTGAGCTTTATGAATGCCAGAATGATGACCGAAGGTACCTTTGGCGGCAATAAGGGGTCTTGGTTTTTTTCTGCCAGAAGGGGCTATTTGGATCTGGTTTTAGATTTAATGGGTGAAAAGGATCCCCCTAAACCGGTATATTACGATTTTTTGAATCGGGTGGAATATCGTTTGAATGACCAGTACACTTTGTCTGCTAATTTTTTGCATGCCAGTGACAATATGGATTTTACTGAGGATGATGATGACGTGAGCGATACCGGTTATAAAAATTACTACGTTTGGTCGGGACTAAAAGGTTTTCATTCTAAAAAAATCGCATCTGAAACTATCTTGTCCTATGCACGGCTTTCGCATGATCGCCGGGGTATAGGATTTGAAGGAAACAGCGAGCTTGAGAATTACAACGTACGTGATGAAAAAGCCGTTGATATCTTTGGGCTCAAGCAAGATTGGCAAATTGATATTTCCGATCGCTGGTTTTTAAAGACAGGCGGAGAATTGAAACATCTGAGTTCCAGTTATGACTATAGGAGTTTCTTGACGAGTCATAATTACGTTAATGATGTACCCGTTGCTG
>JAJDAE010000144.1 GCA_029262035.1 Candidatus Zhuqueibacterota bacterium | reverse complement strand
GTATAAAAAAAGCAAGAAAATAGTCGCTTAAAAATTTATTTTTTTTGGTAAGGATAAGAACAACAAAAAAGAGCGCTTGTGCGAAACCAATGAGGTAAATATTTTCCATAGAAGCCTTAGAAGTAAGCTTTTTAACTACCTGATTATTCTATATATAGTTCTTTCAAATTAAAAATAATATACTTTTTTTATTTTTCTAACTGCTTTGCAATATCTGACTTATTATGTAAATTACGCTATATTTAAGGACGTTTAAATGAACATTGACCTCACCGTCCCGGACTGGGTGAAACAATAAAATGACGCTCAGGGGAGCGTTGAAACCCATCGTTCTCCTGAGTAGGGTTAGCCCTAAAATACACAGAAAAAATTTATGAACTTAGCTAAAAAAATTGCAAAACGTGCAGTTGCAAGCATTGCAGATATTTACGCGATTCTTCCACTTCCAAGAATATGTAGTCCCGTATTCATCGTTGGCTGTGGCCGTTCAGGTACAACAATACTTGGCAACTCCCTATCTAAACATGGGAGTATTACATATTTGAATGAGCCTCGTCACTTATGGTTCTCAGCTTTTCCAGAAACGGACATTTGGACATCCAAGGCTCGTTCGCGCAACGGCAAGCTATTTCTCACTGAGGCCGACGTCGACTTTAGGAAGGGCAAAAAGCTAAGTCGATTATTCCGGTTGGCGACCATATTAAAAGGGCGGCGTATTCTTATTGAGAAATTGCCTATTAATAATTTTCGATTGAATTTCATTCAGAAAATATTCCCTGATGCTCGTTTCATTCATATATATAGAAATGGGTTAGAAGTTGCCAGATCAATTGAGAAACGTAGTGAGAAAGGAAGATGGTTTGGAGCACATTCCTATAAATGGGAAATGCTTGTTGACTATGCAAGGAATAGTGACGATACAAAGAATTTACCGGAGCTTTGTACAACCCACTATGATATGGGGTTGCTAGAGTGGAGGCTGAGTACTGAGGCAGTGGTAGGCTTTTTACGTCGCCTTCAGGATGCTGCATTTCTTGAAACGAGTTATGATGAGTTTATTGACGATCCCGTTGAAACGATTTCAAAAATCCTCGTATTTATCGGTGTCGATCGCGATCCAAATGTGGAAACCTTTGTGTCTGACACCGTAGCTCGGAATAGCAGCAAGTTGAACTTAGAGAATATTTCTGAAAAAGAACAAATAATTGGTGGGAAACTATTACAATTATCTGTAGATGGGGGAAAAGGGCTAACAAGGCGCAGCACCTGACCGCCAGGTGTTCCGGACATCAAAATTGGGTGGCATGTATCTTCAGACCATGCTAAACCGGAGTTTGGAAAAAACAGAATGTCTGAAAATAATATCAAGCTTCGAAAAAAACTAAAACGTTATGACATACCCGGTCATGCACACAAAGGACTGCACGTTATCGGTTATGTGATTATGCTCAATCACCTCCATCTGATATCATATAATACAGACGAAACAAAATCATCAAACTTAATTCGAAGGATTGACCGTAAAGAAGAGCGTCGGTACGGATAATTTCGACGAATTGCCAATTATCTCAAGCATTTCGGAAAATCTTTCTTTCGGTTCAGAGCATCTTTTCAGAAACCTGCTTTGAGATACTTTTAGCTTTGAAGTGTCTGAGAGTTCGAAGTTGGCTGTTATCGCACCAAAATCATTTTTCAGTTCAACCTGCTCCGGGGTTTCTGAAAGAGACCAGTAAAACGGGAATTTAATAGAGATTTGCTTTTCGTACGATTCATCATAATAAACCCGGATTGGGTTCTCTCTATCTTTACTGCTGACCTTATACTTTTTTAAAGAAATTGGAGAAAAAAGTCCGCCGGTTTGAAAAATTACCTCTTCCGGAGTTACCGTAACGAGGTTATCGATTGTGTATTCAAGCTCTAAAATCAGTTCCTTGGTACTTGAATCTAAATTGGAAACTTTGTGACTGATTAATTCAACATTACCCTCATCATAAGTTAAAAAGCTCCTGATTACTTTATCATATTCGTCTTTTTTCAAATCATCTAATTCCTTACGAATATAGTAACTCATATATCCGGTTAGAATTTTTTTCTCCTTTACTTTTATCAGGCCGTCTTCCGCTATGGTCAAATCGTAGTGTTCGACAACTTTATTGTTGGATTGGGTTTCATCGGGTAACTTGATCATTTTGGTTGGCCTGATAAACCGATTTGCTGCGGTTGACCTTTTTGATTTTTTATCCGCAAACATAATTGCGGTCTCCGAAAGTAAATGCTCTGGAATATGTCCGGGGGATAAGTACTTGATGTAGGGGAAAAAGAAATGATGCTCTCCATCAATTTCCGCCATAACAGCGGGAATATTCATCTGGCTATACTGGATATAAGTTTCATCAAAATAGCCATCTTTTGCCGAATGTACCAGGCAAAACTTTGAATTTATACCTGCGTAATCAAGCAGTAGTTGTGTTATTCCGGTAATTTTGTAAATGTTGCCTTTTTTATTTTCAAAAACTTTTTTCAAATCATTCACTTCAAGGTCGTCGATTATCTCAAAACTCTTTTGAACAGCTTCCACAATTTTGTAGGCTCTTTCAATGTTATTTTTACAACCTACAATAAGATTTTCTGTCATAGTTTTAGCTTCTTTAGTGGGATCAGAAAAGAAACCTGCAACTCCACCGCCTTTTTTCATTGCATATTTTTCGAAAGTAGAAGCGACTTTTGACCAGCTTGATGGCGCATAATATGAGGTGCCATTCATTTGTAAACTTGTGATCATAAACTGGAAATAATTAGCAAGTTCCTTGAACGCTGGCGTGTAAAGTTCATTTTTGATTGCGCCAACATTTTGTGCAGATACAGTGATAATTCTTTTGTGATTTTTCTCATCTTTTTCAATTCCGAATGGATAGTTTCTGTATTTCGCTATTTTTTTGTAATTTATATGCCACCAGTCTGGATAAGCATATTTGAATTTGACTGACAAGCAAGGAATGTTAAACTGGAGTGGGATGTCATGCTCAAGAGGAGGGCGTGGTGCCCATGCATTATAGGATACGGAGTTTCCTTCTTCAATGATAGTGCCTTTTACAATGTTGGGATATATAAACTTGTAAATTCTGCTACCTGAGTTCTCTTCCATTATGTAATTTGAGGAATCATATTCTTTTATTGTCCCGTCCGGATATGTAACGCGGGAGTAAATTGATTCAAAATCGGCGGCCTCGCTTGCACTCAATTTTAATGTTGTGAGTCGTTCATTATCAGGATTTAATACCATATACTTTATTTGTCGAATTCTAACATATTTCCATGGTTCTCCGGCACCTTGTTTTGTCCCCGAATGTTCAATTGTTTCATTTATGGATAAATAAACACCATCGTAATCTTCATATTTTTCGATGAAATCATCAATATCCAACCCAGTATTTGCTACGTCGGTTGGTTTCTTCATATAGATAATACGTTTTGAAGTCGTGCATCCTAAGAATACAAGAAATATTAAACATAAGTATATTCTGCTGTTTTTCACTGGGAGCTCCTTTCCAAAGCGATTAAATTAGTCTTGTTCGTATAGTATGATTTACAGAATTCTATAAATAATTTTTTGTTTTTATCATGATAGATTTTGTTTTCAATGTTAACATCGTATGTTATTTTAAAGGAATCCTTTTCCGGGGTTACTGAAACATTTAATCCCGCAAGGTTTGTCGTGCCAATTTGTGTATCAGTTGCCTTCCCTGAAAACCCATCCGCTTTTAAGTTGAGTATAAACTTGGCGCGAAAAGCATTATCAAGGTAAATGCTATAATCATCTTTTTCTCGTTCGAGGATCTGATTATCGAATACGGTAAACGGGGTTCTCGGTATATAGGTTTTGGTTTTAGATGAGATAAGAAACTTGGATAAATCGGCTGTGGCCTGAAAAATTATAGCATCCTGTCGCTGCTCTATCAAACTAAAATAGTCCACTGATATTTTATAGAAGTGTGAGGTTATCAGATTGGAGAGGTAATTTTCGAGATCAATTTTTTTGAGTTCGTTAAGGGCTCTCACCGCATCACCCAAATAATCATTTCTTAAAGTAATCGTGGCCTTTGCACGTATTAGTGAATCCATTTCTGCATCGACTATTAACTCGATACCCGGAAGATTATTCGGTTTTGTAATTTTCGCATAACGATAGCCATCGGGATCCAAAATAAAGGCGTGCGTGCCAATATCGCCATCGGGCAAGTTGCCGAACTCACAGTATTTAGCAGTTGGATCAAAAAAGATGTCATTTTCACCATCATTATATTGACAGATAACATGGTTAAATTGAGTTATGTGGATATCATTTTTGAATGAATAATCCGGCTCGGTGGATACGAGAGCCATGTTCACTTTTATGTCATAATTTCTGGCTATTGCAGAAATTGCGTAGGCCTTGTCTTTGCAGTCTCCATACAGTCGACCAAGCGTGATGTCTGGTTGTCTCGGAATAAAAGCTCCCATAGCCCGGGTGTCGGCAATATAGCGCACATTTTCCCGAACATAATCGTGGATTAA
Source organism: Candidatus Zhuqueibacterota bacterium (assembly GCA_029262035.1). Taxonomy (GTDB): domain Bacteria; phylum Zhuqueibacterota; class Zhuqueibacteria; order Oceanimicrobiales; family Oceanimicrobiaceae; genus JAJDAE01. Next base: position 1,342 of record JAJDAE010000144.1, on the reverse strand, counting down.
ACGGAGTTTGCTGAGGTCATTTTCGGCAATCGGGATTGCGGCAGATAGAGCACTTTCTGAATCCAATGCGAGAGAAGGCGTCAAAGAAATTTGCTTGCCATACCATTCCATGAATGACTCAGGAGACGCACTATTAATTAACGATTGCCCACGCATGAGTTTTACCAGAACCGCTGCATGCATTCCGTTAAAAGGAAAGTATGGCAATGACCGACGTTTATCAATTTTGGAAAAAATCAGCTCGGTTTGCTTTTTGCCAACCGGTTTGATAGTATATTCAACATCACCAGCCGGCAAAAAGAAACTGAATTCGGGTTTAACATCACTTGGATGTTTGATAATAATTTTATATGAATTCAGGTAATCTAAATTAGGAATTTTTATGATCGGTAAAAATGTTAAGTCGGAGTATGACTTCCGATAACTATAAAACAACTGCTCGCCCTGTTTGATTTTCCTTGGCAAATTCAAAATATGAATTTTACCGTCCTGAAGGAAAACATCTTTAGATTTCGGGTAAGTAAAAGAAAAAGTACTCTTGCCCAATCGTTTTTCGCCCAACTTAGCTGCCAGTTTGTAAACTGAACTATAGAAAGGCTCGGGTATAAAATAGTAACTTATATCTGTTGAGCGCTTTGAAAGATGTTTTATACTTATCTCAGTTTTAGAGTTTAAAGAAAAACCCTCATTCTTTGCTTTGATTTCAAAAACGGAAACATGATCATAGCTAATATCGTTCTCAATTGCGCTTAGATTATTTTGTACAAATAATGGTAAAGTTATAAACAGAAAAAAAAGCTTCATAGGAGACAAATCCCTGAGTTAAAGAACTGAATTGAAATTGATTTTTATAAATAAATACCATCGCTAAACGAAATTGCGCATTATATGCTCCTTGGGTTCAAAATGAACAAATATGTATTGTTGGAAAACTAGCTAACAATTAAAGGTGGAATGTCAAAAAAACAATAACGCAACTAAAAATCACTTCAAGAAAACCATCTTCCTCGTGAAACTATAACTGTGCCCGCCTTGCACATTAAACTGCACTCTATAAAAATACACACCCGATGAAAGCAAATTACCCGCATTATTGCGGCCATTCCAACTCATCGAAAAACTGCCAACAGGTTTGAATTCGTTAGCCACCAGCGTTCGAACTTCACGCCCTTGAATATCAAACACCGTTAAAATAACAGTCGCGGCTTCCGGCAGATTGTACTGAATCACGGTTTCCGGGTTAAACGGATTGGGGTAATTTTGAAACAAGGCAAAATCGCCGGGAGTTTGATTGAATCCGTCAGTTACGCTTGTGGGAATGGCTGCAATTTTAAAACGACCG
>JAJDAE010000143.1 GCA_029262035.1 Candidatus Zhuqueibacterota bacterium | reverse complement strand
CTATAATCCAAAAATTGTGATACAGGGTACATTGATACCCGGCCAGATTGCCCAGGTCAGGCTTAGGCGAAACGTCCCATTGAATGTAATTGCCGACCCGAATGATATGATTTTACGCAACGCAAATGCTGAAATAATTGATGAAGACGGTAATTCGTTTTTGATGCGCCACAATACAGTAAATCAAATGTATGAGGCAGGTCAATTGCGTGTTGATTATGGTAAGACTTATACTTTGCAGGTGCAGGCAGTTATCGATGGTAAAGACCTGTCTGCCACTTCAACGACCACTGTACCGCAGCAGGGCTTTGAAGTTTTGGAAGAAAAGTCACGCCTGGGTAGCATGGTTTACCGCAGTCGGGACGCATTAGGCGGCCTGATTAATTTTAGTATTGTTGTTGAGCGCTCGCCCGGTACGGATTTTTACCCTGCTTCCGTAACATCTTTAAATGCAGACACCTCGTCTTTTATCTATGATAATCCTTTTGCTGATCTCGACTCGGATGATGTACTGGATGACTTGATCGATTTTAAATACAATTACACCTGGATTCAGGATGCGCCATTAACAGCCGGCGAGTCGTTCATCGATATATTTTCATTTTTTACATGGTTTTATGGCGACTACCAGGTGGTGGTTTACGCAGGTGACAGAAACTTTAAAGATTTTCTGCTGACCTTTGAGCAGATTCAGGAAATCGATGGTAATTTCCATGAGCCGGCTTTGCATATCGATGGTGATGGTATCGGCTACTTTGCGTCGGCAATTGCCGATACGGCTTACTTTACGGTTTTGCGAGAGTGATCGAACAAAGCGATCATGAATCTAGGATTGATGGAGTCAGGATTGGGTTCGTAGTTCAAGCTTTAGCTTGCCACGCACTTTTAGGGAAGGTCAGCCTAAAGGTTGGACTACGAACCTAGCCATATTTTGGATCGTCCGGAGATTTAATGTGGAAGCCGGTGTGGATTTCAGCGTCGGGATTTGACCTGTTTTCGAAGTATTTTTTTAAGGTAAAATGTATGGCGCTGAAGGCAATTTCATTCCAGGGAATTTCTTCTTCCCTGAATAATTTAACTTCCAGGCTTTCCCTGCCGGCGCTAAAACTCATATTCATAAGATCGGCAAGAAACATCATGTACACTTGCCCAATTTCCGGCAAGCTGTAAATTGAAAATAGTCTCAGGTTTTCAATCGTGGCGTTGGCTTCTTCCCGGGTTTCACGGGCAGCGCCTTCTTCAACTTTTTCCCCAATTTCCATAAATCCGCCGGGTAAAGTCCAGAGGCCGTAGCGCGGTTTGATGGCGCGTTTACAAAGCAGTATTTTGTCATCCATACGGGGGATAGCCCCGACAATTATTCGCGGGTTTTGATAGTGAATCTTACCACAGTCTTCGCAATGGTGGCGCTGGTGCTCGTCGTCTGGTACTTCTCCGAATGTTATTTTATGACCGCAATGGCTACAAAAATTCATATTTTTTTTGTGTCTGTTATGAAATGATTGATTTCAAGTTTGATAGATAAATGATACTAAATAGTTGAAAATAATACAAGGAGATTGTGGTTTGCTGGAGTAAGGGTAAGGCGGCTCGTTTCACTTTACCACGAAGCGTGGGTATTTAAGGTAAATCGAGCTTTATTTCTTTTTCCCAATTAGCATTGACCAAGTCCTCCGGGTCACCCTTAATAACACCTGTTCTTGAAACCAAATTCTTAAATTTATCCGTTTCAGACAATGGAATTAATTTTAACTTTTTACCGCCCTTATTTATCTCAATGGGTATACCCGTTTCCAGCACTTCATCGAGAATTTTATAAATATTTCTCCTAAGTTCAGTAGGTGTCAAGGTTTTCATGTTTTCCTCAGTTAGGTACATAAGTGTTAATAACTTTTTGTTATGAAGTCAAGTAATTTGGGGAGTTTCGATGTCGATTTGGTTCTGTACAGGATTCCTTGATGAGAAGAGCAAGTGGGTTTAAATCCAATGCGAGCGGCGTGGTTAGTTTTTAGAAATTAACGGCTTCTTAAATGGATTACTTTATTTTATCCTCTTGTGCCAGTAATCGGGTTTTCTTTTAAGATGCATAATAGCAGCAACAAAAATTTCGTCTTCATCAATTTTGTAGATAATCCCATAAGGAAATTTTTTCAGCAAACATCTTCTGAAATTAACTTTTATAGTTCGCCATCTGGTAGGACTTTCACTGATTGAGTTTATTGCTGATTCCAGTTCTTGTAGAAACGCTTTGCCAAGGCCATCCTTACATCCCTCATAGTATGACGCCGCTTTCTTAATCTCGACTTTTGCTTCGGCTGCAAAAGTTAACTTTGCCAACCTAATTCACGCCTTATTTCAGAAAAGATTTTATCGCCAGGTATACCCTTGGTAATGCCGTTTTTATAATTACTATAGCGCTCTTCAGCTTCTTGAATCCATGCCTGCTCTATATCATTATTTTCTGATCCATCAAGGCTTTGCTGCAATTTTTGGATTAGAATCTCTCTGTCTTCAGGAGGAAGCAAAAGTGCCTCGTTTTCTATCTTTTGTAATTCAGGTGACATTTTCTTAAATATTCCTCCCTGTTTTGAATCAACAAATCTGTTTCGAAAACAACTTAGGGAACACGTAATATAATATCAAGTTCTTTTTCTTTATCGAAGTTGATTGGTTCCGCACAGGATTCCCTGATCAGGCGAGCAAGTGGGGTTAAATCCTATACGAGCGGTATTTTTTTTGTATCTTTGTTTGTCATAAATTTTAACAATATTTAAGAGCCAACTCTTCATTACGCAAAACTCGCAAAACGCCCTCGGCCAGGGCTCGCAATTCATCTTCGCCAGGGTAAGTATGAGTAGGGGCGATCCAGTTGGTCTTCTTTTTAATGGCAGCAATCACTTCTTGGGAATGGATGAAACCTCCGGTCAGCAGAATGGCATCGGCCTTGCCATTTAAAACTGTCGCCATTGCGCCAATTTCTTTGACGATTTGGTAAATCAATGCATTAAAAACCAACTTTGTTTTTTCATCACCTTGTTCGATTTTTTGTAAAACCTCCGGCAGATTATTAGTTTGCAAATAGGAATAGAATCCGCCGCGTCCAAAAATCTTTTTTTGGATTTCCTTTTTGGAAAAGTTTCCCGAAAAGCAGAGGTCGATCAGTTTGGATACGGGTAGTGAGCCGGCGCGTTCGCTGGAAAATGCCCCTTCCTCCTTTGAGTTTGTCACATCAATCATTTTGCCGTTGCAGTGCGCCGATATGGAAAATCCGCTGCCGAGGTGAGCCACGATTAAATTCAAGTCTGCATAAGGTTTATGCTGTTCTTTTGCGAAACGTTTGCAAATGGCTTTCGTGTTTAAAGCATGCGAGAGACATTCGCGGTCTAAGCCAGCCAGGCCTGAAAATCGTGCAACAGGCGGCCACTCATCCACACAAACCGGATCGACGATAAACGCCGGGATATTTGACAGCGCTGCAAATCGTTTTGCCAGAAAAGCGCCCATATTCGAAGCATGCTCACCGCGTTTTGCGGCTTTCAAATCAGATAGCATTTGTGAATTTATGCGGTAGGCGCCGCTGGCAAGCGGCTTAAGCAAGCCACCGCGGCCGGCCACAGCCGACATTTGATTTAAATCAAAATTTCTTTCATCAAGGAATTTGGAGATGCTGTTATAACGGAAATCTACCTGATCTAAAATCGGCTTATCAGCAAAAGGCAAAAGTTCTTCGTCGGAATGGCGCAAGGTTTTAGAAAAAATCTCCTGCTCATTTCTGTAAACGGCGAATTTTGTTGATGTTGAACCGGGATTTATCGCGAGAATAAGGAAGGTGTCATTGCCCACAGCAGAGTACTCCCAACGCAATGGAATTTAATTTGTCATCAATACTTTCAACCCGGGAAGGAATTAAAATTGGCACCGCTGCCCCCATGATGACATGAGCGCATTGAGAACCGCCGATATATTTAACCGCTTTGCCCAAAGTATTTCCTGCCTCAATATTTGGCATGACCAATACATTGGCAAACCCGGCAACCGGGGAACTTATGCCTTTAGCTTTAGCTGCCGAAGTTAACAGCGCATTGTCAAGCGCCAGCGGGCCGAAAATCTCGCAGTCGCCAAACTCTCCTGATTCTGCCAGGGTGGTTATCTTGTGGGCATCAACCGTCGATGGGAGCGTTTCGGAAACAGCTTCCGTGGCACTCATAATAGCAATTTTGGGTTTTACAAATCCCAGTCTGTGAAAAACCAGTAGTGCATTTTTGATGATCTGGATTTTTTGTTCCAGGTTTGGTAAAACGTTCAACCCGCCGTCAGTTACGCCAACAAAACGCCTTTCACCTGAGAGCACATCTTCATAAATCAGGACATCACTCAACAAGCTTCCGGTTCTCAGGCCGTCCTTTTTATCTAATGCAGCACGCAGCAATTGATCGGTGCGCAAGTGGCCTTTCAGTAAAATATCAACGTCACCGGAACGTGCCATTTCAACGGCCTTCCTGGCAGCAGCCTCTACGCTATTTTCTTCAACAAATTCAATGTTGGAAAGCTGGAAGTCCGCAGGAAGGCTATTCAATATTGATGTTATTTTAGCTTTTTCACCAATGAGAACTGGTTGGGCGATATTTAATTGCATCGCTTCAACTGCTGCGGAAAGTGCTACTTCATCATCTGCATTTACAACCGCCAGCCGTTTGGGTCCTTTTTGAGCGGCAACTTCACGAAGTGTTTTAAAATCGTTCATATTTAAAGGTGGGCAAGAGGCAAAACGCCTTTTTTTGAATAATTACGAATGACTGCTAAACGATACTAAATGTCTGAAAATAAAACAAGGTGATTATGTTTTTGGGAGTGCGAATCTTTAGCCTTCTACCTGCTTTTATGTAATCTTCGTAGGCTTGCAGTTTCCTATTATATAGAATCGATAAAATGAGTTAAAGCTTCGGTCTTTTTTGTTTTTGATATTTTAACAATTTGATATACATGAATGATTACCGCAATGCTACAGCCAATTATAAATGGTGGTGCATTTATAATTGCGCCATAAACAACATAGATGCCATTGGCTAATAGAGCAAAAAGCCGCAGGTAAAACATATTTTTCATGGTCATTGAAATCAAATTCAAAGCCAAACCACTGTACCCAATTAAGTGAATCATAGAGCCAAACTCATAATTTTTTCTGTTCGCCCTAACACTGTCATTTGCGGTGGTGGAGGCTGGTCATCGAATCCGAGTTTGTAATAGAGTTTATGCGCCTCGGGCATGCGCATGGTTGTTTGCAACCAAAGTTGGCCGGCATTATTCTCCTGACAACGGCTTATACATCTTTCTATGAGTTTTGTCGCAATCCCTAAGTTTCTGGCATTGGGGTCAATAAATAGTTTTGCAAATTCAAATGTTTCTTCGTCTAACCTTTTAAGCGCAACACAACCTACGACTTCACTTTTGTGTAAAGCAAAAAACACAAAGCCCCCCGTTTCTAAATAAGCTTTATCCGGGTTCCGTAAAGTAAACTTGTCCTCTTCCTCTAATTTGCCATTTAGAACATCCAAAAGCCAATTGCCGGCTAACTCATAAAAATATTTCTTTAGGCTTGGTTTGTAATCTAAAATTAAAACAGGTTCAGTATGCGTTTGTTGAACGCGATCGCTGATTGGGTTTTGAGCAATTTCTTTATCAATTCTGTTTATGATATTTATGAAGTCCGGATGGCCTGTCTCAAACACACTCTGTAAGACTTTGGAGAAGGATAACCAGAGCGGTTCCAGTTGTTGCAACATCTTTTTACCGGAATTGGTCAATTCGATTAGTTTTGAGCGCCTGTCAGCAGGATTTTGAGCAATACCAATCAGGGTTGCAGTTTCAAGTTCGCGCACAACGTTTTTAACCGTGATATGAGAAAAATCTATCTGACTGGCAATTTGCAAGACGGTAAGAGGAGAGTTGGCTTTGGCAAGAATATAATAAACAGAAAACCAGCTTGCCTTAAATCTAATTCCAGCATCTGTATAGATTTTATCACCATCTAAGTAAAGTTTTTCACTTATACGCCTGAACCGTGAAGCGCCTGCGAGGTGTCCCAGTTTTGTAAGTGTGTCTGACATGCTATCTCCAATTTATGAAAGGCCTTTTGTGTAAATACAAAAGGCCTTTCATAAATGCAAGAAAAATTTTGTCTTTAACAAAAATAAGTATTGGGGGGCAGTAAGTTATTTGGGAAAAAAATAACCTTGCGAAGGTTTCAAACTTTCGCAAGGTTAAATTGGAATTCTTATTTACTGTCAGCCAGCTTAGCTGATTTCGTAATATACAGCGCCACCAGCTTTTTAAAATACTCCCGCATATCATCGAACAGGGTATAAGCCCAAGGTACGGCGATGAGCGAAAGCAGGGTGGAGGTGAGCAGTCCGCCGATGATGGTTCTGCCCATGGGCGCGTAGGGGATGCCGATCATGTTGGCGTTGCCAATGGCCATTGGCAGCAGGCCGCCGATGGTGGTAAAGGCGGTCATCAAAATTGGCCGGAAGCGTTGTTTGCCGGCTTCGATAATGGCTTCGTACCGGGCCCAGCCTTCGTTGCGCAGCCGGTTAATCAGATCGATGAGGACGATGGCATTGTTGACTACCACGCCCACGAGGATCACAAATCCGATATTGCTCATAAAATCCATGGGAGTGCCGGTAAGGTACAACAACCAGAACGCACCGAAAAAGGAAAACGGAATTGCCAGAATAACCGAAATTGGCAGCACAAAAGACTCGAACAGAAATCCCATCAACAAAAATACAAATGAAACGGCAAGAATAATTGCAAACAGGGTGTTGTCGTTGCTTTCATTAAACCGGCGGAAATTTTGTCCTTTCGACCAACTGTAGCCAAAAGGCATTTCAAAACCCTGCATGACCTGGTCAACTTTTTTATACAATCCGGCCATATCATCGGTGGTAGAATTGGCTTTAACCTGGAGGTAGGTTTTGCCGTTTTCTCGTTTTATGTCGCCAAAGCCTTTTTTAATATTAAAATTCGCAATGGCGCTCAGTGGCACTTCTTTGCCCGACTCAGTGAAAAATGTCAGATTTTGCAGTTGCTGTAAGTTCTGGCGGTCTTCTTCCCGCAACTGAATATGAATATCAATTTCTTTGTTTTCTGTTTGATATTTTGGCAGCGGAATGCCGCGTAATGCATACTGCACCGTTCCTGAAATATTTCGCGGTGAAATGCCGTATTTTTTGGCTTGTTCACGTTTGATCTCTAAGTGAATTTCGTCGGCGCCCTTTTCCCGATCGGTTTCAAGGCTGATGATTTCAGGAATGGTGCGCAGCCGGCGCTCGACTTCTTTTGCGATTTCGGCAAGGGTGTTGGTGTCATCACCAAACAGCGTGAGAGCGACTGATGCATCATCTGTGGAACCGCCGCCGTGGCGCCAACTCGTGCGATATTCAACGCCCGGCATTTTGGGCATACGGTTTTTTATGTCTTCAATGACGGCTTCACGCGCCATTATAGGCCTTTCGTAGTTGCCAAATTTTTCCATCAAATTTTTATATGCAACTTGATACCAATCTTCTTTCTCTGCGGGGTGTAAAAAGACTCGTATTCGACCCCAACTGTTGCTGTGGCGTCCCATAATTGTTTTAATGCCATACAATTCTTTCTTTACCAGGATGGTATCCTGAACCTGTGCAAAAAGTCTTTCGGCATCTTCAATGGTTTGATTTTCAGGCATGTCAAAGAAAAATCTGAAATCGTTGATGTTGCCATTGGCGTCATCGTTTTGTTTGACCTCTCCGGCAACCCAATTCATTGAAGACAGGACTAACACAACTATCACAAACATTTCGATGCGGTGAGTAACGGCCCATGCCAGGCTTTTTTGATAAAATCGGTTTGACTTCACAATAACCACAGGTTCTTTCACTTCGCGCTTACTAACGATTCTGGTCGCAGCCAAGGGTATGAAAACGAGGGATACGAAGAGAGAAGCCACCAGCGAAACCATTACGGGCAAGCCAATTCTGAGCATGTAGAACTTGAAACCAACATCGTTGTTCATTAAAATGAGTGGTAAAAATACGACTACTGTGGTGAGTGTGGCAAGGGTTACTGCCAGTCCTACTTCGCTTGCTCCCTGGAGCGCAGCTTCTTTATCGCTTACGCCTTCACTTCTTTTGCGGTAGATGTTTTCAAGAACCACAATGGAGTTGTCCACCACCATGCCGATTGAAACCATCAACCCCATCATGGTGATGAGATTCAGTGTCCAGTCTATGAAGTACATGACCGTCAGCGTAATTAAAAGCGATAGCGGGATGGCAAGGTTGACAATCATGGTCATGCGCATTCTTCTCAGAAAGAAATAAAGCACACAGAAAGCAAATAAGCCACCCCAAAGGGCCGTACGTTTCAGGTTGTCGATTGAATCATTAATAAAATCGCCCTGATTAAATAGTGTTTCAACCCTAAAGCCGGAAAGCGCTTTTTCTTTTGTAAGGCTCTCAAAAATCTCGGCCACTTCAGCACAAAGCGCAACGGTGTTTGCCGTAGATTCTTTGAAGACGCCAATGGTTATGGCTTTTTTCTGATCAATTTTAAGCTTCCAGCGTTGTTCCTGAACAGCATATTTTACTTCGGCAATGTCGCCTAATTTTAGATTGTCACGAATGGGTAAATTTTGGATTTCCGTCAGATTTTTAAATTTTCCGAACGAGCGAACGTAGATTTTTTTATCGCCTTCGTTTACATGGCCGCTTGAAATAGAAAAGTTGTCCTTGCGTAATTTTTGAACGATTTCATAAAGGTTGATCTTGTAACTTTTAACAAGATCCTGATTCACATGTATTAAAACCGATTTTTCTTCAGCGCCCCAGATATCAATTTTAGCGACGCCGTCTATTCTTTCCAGAGGTTTTTGCAGATACTGTTCAACCAGAAGGTACGGATCTTTGATGGGTTCGTTTTGTACCAGTGCAAACCACATTATGGGATCATCCTCATTGTGAAATTTGCGTACAAACACCCGTTCGATGTCTTCCGGTAATTCTGACTTAACCCGATCGATACGATCACGAAGTTGCGCATAAGCCTGGTCCATATCCGTGCCTTGCGCAAACTGAACCATGGTCCAGCACCCGTTACCGCTGCTATTACTTCGCACCAGTTTTACATTATTAACTGTCCGGATTTGTTCTTCAATTGGTTTTGCAACCTGCTCTTCCACCTCTTGCGGATTGGAATTAGGATAAGGCGTCCAAACTCCCAGGAAAGGTGGCGAAAAGCCGGTTGGCATAAGTTCCACAGATATTTGTGAAAATGATATATAGCCAATCACCAATAATGCGATAAACGTCATAATGACCGTGACCGGACGGTTGACGGAAAGTTTGGGCAGCAGCCCTTCTTTTGTCCGTACCATAGCTTTTTACCTTTAAGTTTTATAAATGAACGGGTAAAACTGAGCTTTATTTAGTAAAGAGCGTGGAGAGAAGAGGGAGGAGCGTTACGATCTATGCTTCATGCTCTACCCTCTTCCCTCTTCATTTCTTCTTTTACTGTTCTTTGTTGCCAATCGTTAAACTATAAACTGTTGGAATGATGATCAAGGTCAATATAGTTGCAGTCAACAAACCGATAATTACGGTCACGGCCATTGGTGTACGAATTTCTGCACCATCACCTAAACCAAGCGCCATGGGCAATAAGCCGAGAATGGTTGTGGATGTGGTCATCATAATAGGGCGCAGGCGAACTTTACCCGCCTGAATAATCGCCTCCATTTTGTCGACACCTCTATCGCGTAGTTTATTGATATAATCCACCAAAACAATTGCATTATTAACTACAATTCCAGCGAGCATTATCATTCCGAGAAAAACAACAATACTTATCGGAATTGAGAAAACATAAAACCACAGGATAACGCCGATAAGCGCCAATGGGATGGTGAAGATGATAATAAACGGGTGAATAATCGATTCGAATTGTGAGGCCATAACAATATAAACCAGGAAGATTGCCAGAGCCAACGCGAGTTTTAAGCTGTTGAGCGAGGTTTCCATTTCTTTGTTTTGGCCGGCAAGTCTGAATGAAAACTCTTCCGGCAAACTCATGGTGAGCAGGGCATCATAAATATCTTCGCTAATCTCACTAAGACTACGGCTGCCGATGTTTGCCGTGACGACTGCGGTACGCTGCTGATCGACCCGGCGAATTTCTGAGGGACCCTCAATAACCGTAATTTCAGCAACTGCTGCCAACGGAATGGGCCGAACGCCATTCGGGTTTACAATAATGCGCTTCAGGTCGGCAATACTTTCTCTATCCTGTTCGCGCAGTCTCACAAGAATATCAATTTTTCTATCTTGTTCTTTAAATTCAGTTGCAACATCGCCCCGGATTTTATTCCTCACCACTGCGGCAACGTCGCCGACATTCAAATTATACTTGGCGAGCAGCGTACGATTATAGATTATTTGCACTTCAGGGTTGCCGCGCTGCATGTTAGATTTTATATCGATCACGCCGGGTATTGAGGTCATTTCTTTTTCAAGTTCTCGCGAATACTGCTGAAGTTTGCTTAGATTATAGCCGTTAATTTCAACCTCAATGGGCGTTTTAAAACTGAACAAAACCGGGCGGGATATCTTCCAGGTAATGCCTGGGTAATTTTTTAGCTCATTTCTAATTTGCTTAATGACCCTTTCTTCGGCCTTAACGATATTGCCTTCACGCTCAAGCTTGACGGTTATTTTAGATGTATGCTCACCCTCTTCGCTGTTGCTGTTGGCGGTTTTATCTGTACCGGAAACAGTGGCAAGTCGGGCAATACCTTCCTGCCCCTTAATGAAGCCCTGAATCACAGCGACGTCCGTATCGGTTTTTTCTACCGGTGTCCCAACCGGCATTGTAACCTCTACATTGAACTCGCCTTGGTGAACTTCGGGAATGAGCTCAGAACCTAAACGTGGTGCAACAACCAAAAGTGTAAATAAAAATAACAGACTCACGGAGCCAAGCGTGACGCCCCGGTTGTTGAGTGCACGCTGCAAAATAACAGGATAGAAGGCTTCAACGCGCGAGTAGCCCCAGTTAAACGCCCAAAGAACGAATGCTGATGGAACAGTTAACAGGAGCCGCAAAATAAGGATAAGAGTTTTTATAAATAAAAAAATAATGGTTACAACAGAATGAATCAGTCTGAAAACTATCTCTAGAATAAATTGAGAAATAAACTTTATGAGACTAACAACGGTTTTTATAACTGCAACTAAAGTTGTGAAGATATTTCGCAGAATCGTCCGGCCTTGATATTGTTCTTTCATCGCCCGAAAATCTTCTATTAAATTAGTCTCAGATGTTGTTATAAGATAATTTGGCCAAATAGATTGAATGTAGTTGACTTTGCCGGCGTTGGGTTGTGCTGCTGTTCTTTTTATCCACTCTATAATTTTAAAATTGGTATGGCGAATAATGCGAACCAAGCCAAATACAGGGCTTGAAATGAGTGCCAAAAGTAACATGACATGTTTGGGAATGAAAATTAAAAAGGCTGAAATGACCTCCAGTATTTTTAATAAAAACAGCCCAACAGTCAAAAATATTAATTTTGCGCCTGTGCTGATTTTCTCGATTGTGGTTTCATTGTTTTTCGGAGAAAATAACTCGTCCACTTTTGCGTTGGTTGAAAAAGAAAAAATATGCCCTTCGAAAAACTTATCAACCTGTACCCCGCGAATAAAGGTGGAGCTTTGACGGGATGAAAGCATCGGGATTAAAAATAAGGCCACGCCAAGTGAGGCGACGAGCGAAAAAACTACCGTGAGCGCCATACTGCCAAAAATTTGTCCGGCGATACCTTCAACAAAAACGATGGGAAAAAATACGGCAACTGTGGTCAGCGTGGAGGCGAAAACCGCGCCGCCAACTTCAGAAACGCCGCGGGTTGTGGCGGAGATTAAATCATCACCCTCGTCCCGGCAGCGGGCGATGCTTTCCAGCACCACAATTGAGTTATCCACCAGCATCCCAATCCCGAGCGCCAATCCACCCAATGACATTATGTTTAACGAGACGTCGAATATTTTCATGGGTGCAAATGTAGCGATGATAGAAACTGGAATTGAAATACCAACGATAAGAGTAGCGGTAAGATTTCTCAGAAAAATAAATAAAACCATAACAGCCAAAATACCGCCGATAACCGCCGTGTTTTTAACTTCATCCACAGAATTTTTGATGAAGACAGACTGATCAGACAATAAATCGATTTTCACACTTTTGGGTAAAGTATGCGCAATGAAGTTGGTCATTTGTTTCAGTTTCATTGCTTCACGCCCCGGACCTCCGCGACCGTGACGCCCACCTTCTTTCTTTTTATCTTTGTCTTTTTTGTCATCTGATTTTTTATCGTCAGACTTTTCTTCTTTGGATTTACTGTTTGTTTCCCTGGCTTTCTTTGCCTTTTCTTTTTTCATCTCCTCCATGTTTTTGATAAAAGCCAGTTGCTCTTCGCTGCCAAAAACACGGTCTTTTACATTTTGCGCCACAGCTACGATATTGGCGTCGGCTTCTTTGTAAATTTCTATTTCAACGCTTTCTACATTGTTTAACCGGGTTATAAGTTCGCGTTCTTTGAATGAACGTGATACCGTTGCCACATCCTTGATTTTTATTTCTTTGCCGTTCCAGTTGCCAATAACTACTTCTTGAATTTCCCCGACGGATTTAAATTCGTTCATGGTGCGAACGAGATATTCGGTTTGGCCTTCTTTTAAGTTTCCGCCGGCAAGATTAACATTTTCCTGGGTTAAGCGATTCCTGATTTGCTGAATGTCAATGCCGATCAGCGTAATCTGCTGCTCATTTAGGGAAACTTGAATTTCTTCTTCCAACCCGCCTTTTACTTTTACGGCTGCAACACCCGGCACCGTTTCAAGCGCGCGTTTGATTTCTTCTTCGCCCAGATACCGCAAGTATATGAGCGACTCCTCGCCGTACAAACCAAAGCGCATAATGGGATCGAGGGTTGGATCAAACCGTAAAATCAACGGTCGTTTTACTTCATCGGGGAGAAATACCTGATCGAGTTTTTCACGAACATCGGAGCTGGCATCCCCCATGTCGGTGTCCCAGCTGAACTCGAGTTTAACATCTGACTGCCCGGCTTTAGAAATTGAGCTGATGGCGACGAGGTTGTTCACAACGCCTAATGCTTGCTCAACCGGCCGCGAAATTGTTGTTTCGATTTCCTCAGGTGCGGTGCCGGTGTATTCGGTGCGCACAGTCAGGGACGGGTACGAGATGTCCGGCATGAGGTTTATTGGCAACTGCTGATAAGAAATCCAGCCAAACACGAGAACGGCCAGCACAACCATCAGGATTGCTACCGGCCGGTTGGTGGTAAATTTGAAAAATTGGTCGGTGGATTCGGGTACTTGTTTTTCTGAAGACATTGATTTCCTGTAGTTAGTAGCGGTCAGCTATCAGCTGAAAACTAGATGCTGCCGGCATGACATATTTTTAGAGTTCTGAAATTAGGATTTAATCCGGCATTCTAAAGCGATGCTTCACCGCGTTAAAGTTTATAGGCCGTCGTCAATGTGGTTTCTCTTTCTGCGATGATGTTAACTTTGGTTTTATCTTTCAGGCCGGCTTGACCTACGACAATAATTTTTTCACCGACCTCAACTCCGGAAAGAGCTTCAATTTTTTCAAAATCCTGATATCCCTGATCCAGTTCAATTTTATTTGCAAGACTGTCGCGGACGATGAACACGTACATTTTTTCATTTTCATAAACCAGGGTGGTTTTGGGAATCAGCACGGCATTGTAATGTGTGTCCGTAATGATGTGGACGTTTACAAACATACCCGGGCGCAACCGGTCGGCTTCGTTTTTAATGCCGACAGTTACTTTAAATGTACCGCTTGCCGGATCTACCACCGGGCTGACGCGTTTAATCCAGCCCGAAAACTGCTCGTCTGCCAAATGTTGTGAAACAATAAAAGATTTTTGGCCTTTTTTTAGAATGCCGATTTCTTTTTCCGGCACATGAATAACTGCGATCATTTCTTCATTGTTGATGACGGTAAACAGTTTGTCTGTAGGATGGATTCTGTCACCCGGTCTTCTAAGCCGCTCACCGATTACCCCTGAAATTGGAGAAGTGATTTTTGTATGATCCAAACTTAGTTTTGCTTCTTGCCACAAAATCTTTTTAGCTCGTAAGCCGAACTTTGAGGTTTCAAACTCTTCTTTGCTGAGAAGTTGTTTCTCGAACATAGCCTGTTTGCGTTCGTACAGATTTTCTTCCTGCTCATAATCAACACGGGCACGGGCTTCCTGCAAGGTTAACTCGTCGGGTTCTAATTCGATAAGTAGCTGACCCTTTTTGACGTAATCTCCTTCTTCGATATGGATTTTTTCAACGAGACCCTGCACCCGGGAATAAACATCCGTCATCCTCTCTGTTTCCAAATTAGAACTTAAAAGAATGAATGATGAAATGTCCCCGGAAACAGCATTGGTTGTTTCAACCGGAATGAGATCCTTGCTGGATTTATCGGAATCTTTTCTGTGTTCCGACTTTTCTTTTTTTATTTCATCCGCTTTTGCTGTGCCGTTGTTTCCTTCTTGATCATCATCGTTTTTTGAGCAGCTCAGGAACAAGCTGGTAGTTATTAACAAAGTCATGATAAAAGCAAAAAATGCTCTTTTTTTCATCTGAACAAATCTCCCTGAAAACTAATAAAAATATGGGTTGGTTTTAATTGAATAGCCACAAATTCTATTACGCTTGCGGCTTCCTTATGTTTCGCTTCGTTTTAAAGATTTAAATAATATTAATGTGAAAAATTTAATGCTAACAGTATACTTAATTTTTGAAAAATCCAATAAAAAAGTCAACCATTCATTTAATATAATGCAACTTTTGGAATCAGTTGCAATTTTTTCTATATTGGACTAATTAAATTGCCAATTGATACCGATTTTTTGAAATATACAAAACTGTTAAATTAATTTTCTGCACCTATAAAGAATTGCAATATATGATTCTAATAGATTTAAAATTTCAGGGGACGAAATGATTATTACAAAACTGAATACGACTTCGAAACTGCACTTCAAGTTTCTGGAAAAGTTTTCCGCTAAAAATGCAGGAAGAAAAGGACTTTCGCTCTGGCTAACCCCTCCTAAGTATAATCCTTCTACTTCCGAGTCTAATATTTTACAATTGGCTAAGATAAAACGAATTCCATTTAAGGAAAGCATTTATCAGTCGTCCATCGATACATACTACACGCTTTATGGCTGGGGCGAGGAGGGTCCGGTGGTTCTTTTGGTACATGGTTGGGGCGGCAGCGCTGCGCAAATGACGCCGTTAGTCAAGCCACTGGTTGAGTCTGGTTTTCAGGTGTTGGCTTTTGATGCGCTTGGCCATGGCGATTCTCCCGGCAAGCAGACTGACATCAATGAAACCATCGACATCATTAAAGACATGAGTTCTAAAATCGAGCTGGATGGAATTATTGCACAGTCGACCGGTGCAATCGCCTCAGTCATGGCAATTGCCGACGGCATCACTTCTAAGAAATTGGTAGTTTGCGGCGCGGCAGCTTCAGTGGATTATTATTTGCGAACCTTCTCTCAAAAATTACAGGCCAACCGTCAGACCATGGGCAGGATTAGCTATTATATCAACACGCAGCTCAAGCGCAATATCAAAGATTTCTCTATCATCAACATCGTTCCGAGTTTGAAGCAATCAGCCTTAATTATTCATGATAAAAATGATGAAGTGGTAGAATACACGGAGGCTGTTGCTTTGTCGAAATTATGGTCTATGGCAAGGCTGCATTTAACGGAGAACCTGGGGCATTTCGGGGCTTTTACAGATATGGCAATGCTCAAGACCATGATCGATTATTTGAAGTTTTAGCCCGGATTATTTATAAACTTTTGCCACGAAGATCCTAAGTCACAAAAAAGTCAATAAGTTTGTGAACCCCTTTTATCCTGCAAGCCCATCATTTTTTTTGAAATCCTATACTGAAGCTCTGTTCAAACCAGCAAAAAAAATAGCGCCGATACTCTAAAGCCGTGCAAGCTTCAAAAAGAATATCGACGCTTTTTATGTTCATCCCAAATACAAAGACCTGGTTGAATTATTCCAGGAGATAGTCCTTGTGGGTAAATCCGGACAACCTTTTCAGGAATTAACGATTTTTAGTTGACATACCTGGCATACCCTGCATCATAACTTCCATTCCGCCTACTTGAAAGCCTTCGGCTCTTCCCGGGATATAGAAAGCTTTTTTGCTCGGTTCGCCTTTAATGATCTCTTTTGTTGAGCGGGCTCTCATGTTTTTTTGACCAAACATGCCTGCGGAAATATCAACTCCGGCAAGTGGGTACGTACCAGGAATAAGTTCCCATTCAGGCGTGCCCTCGTATTTTTTTGCCATTTCAGTCAGGGCAGACATAATTTCGCCCATTTCCTTAAATTTTGTGGCGAGAGCTTTATTATCACTGGAAGCCCAAATGCCACGGGTTTTGTCACCCTCTTTCACGATGTACAAGGAGGCGGAATTGCCGGCGATGGTGGCTTTCTGACTTGTTTTAGAAACCATTGGTTTGGACTTAGGGGCGCCTTTAGTTTTTGGCATGCCCGCCAAAGCTTTTTTAGCTGCTTCAAGTTGTTCTTTGGGAATATTTGCGTTCTCCAGCATCTTAGAAATATCGGGCATATTTGGTATCTGTTCCATCATGCTCTGCGCGCCTTTTACCATCTGTTCGATTTGCTCCGGCGTCATTTGAATTACTTTTTTCTGATCCCACATAATGATGTTAATTTTACCGTTCCAAACCACGGTTGTGTTTTCGGCACTGCCACCGGATTCTACCGCGTAATGCCCGTTCGATGCAAGATGGATTGTGCTGGTCTCGGCTTTGCCCATTCCGGCTTTTAAATAAGCGCTTGGGGGAATGCTTGCCAGAGCTTTTGTATCGGAAACATCAGCGCCATTTTGGCTTGCTACTTTCTGTGCAATATTCAGGGGAACGTCCATTTCCTCCACAATTACAGTATATTGCGCAAACGACGC
>JAJDAE010000142.1 GCA_029262035.1 Candidatus Zhuqueibacterota bacterium | reverse complement strand
ATGCCCGTGAACACGGCTTCACATCTGACGGGTGGACTGATAGATTTGACGTCGACCTCAACGCCGGTTACAGGTTTAATCGCTATGCCAAGCTTTCCTTTAGTTTTGTCATAAACCGCCACGAGGCCGATATTCTTACATATTGGTCGCCGGTTTTAACTGCTGAGGGCACTATCATTTTACCAAGCGACCCAAGCCGCCTGCGGATTTTAAAGTATACAGATACCCAAATTTGGATTGGCCAAAATTTTAATGGCTCTATTCCGGTAGAAACCGTTTCAACGAGGTTTTCCATTTTTTATAATGCCAGCCTGCTTGTTCTCGCTGGCGAATCCGGAGACGGTAAGTTTGAGCAGCCGATTGGCACTTTCACTGAAACAGGTCCCCGGACAACCTATTCTGACGAAGAAGGCAATTTGATTTTTCCGCCACGGGATATTGGCTCACGATCATTTGGAGACAATTTAGGTATTACTTTTAGTACCGGTGCCGGTTTTCAATTGTTTACAAATCCTGCTACCGTAATTTTTGGGGGATATAATGTCAAGTTTTATGATGAAAAACAGAATAGTTTTATCGATCATTCTGTGTTTAAAGGACCGTTTGCCGGCATTAGCGTAAATGTTTTTTAGAAGCATTTAGATAGAAATAAAAAAGCGAAGTCATTTTAAGGCTTCGCTTTTTTTTATGCTTTGCTTTACTTGCCGGTAAATCTGGCCGCATCGATTATCGACCATAAATGAATTAGCCATCCCATGAAAAATATCCACAGCACACCAGCCAACACAAAATGGATCGCGGCAATCAGAACCCGCCCTTGTACCAATTGACCTAACCCTGGAATAAAAAAACTGCATATTGCAGCAAGCACATTTCCGCCGGAACCTTGACCGGGCATAAGAACTCCTTTTGTAAAATCAGAAATTACTCAACGACAAAATTAAAATACGTATCCGGGAATGGTTCGTTGCGCAAAGTGAAATGCCACCATTCTTTTGCATAATTTTTGAAACCATATTTTTCCATTAAACTTTTTAACAGAAGTCTATTGGCTCGTTGTTTCGGTGTGATATCTTGGCGAACCGTCCATGACAGCGGATCGAAGCAATCGTATCCTGTACCCATATCCAGACTGTTGTCTTTAAAGCGCTCCAAGGCTGGTTTGCGACAATCGCAAAGCTCCTGTCCGGCAGTGTAAACTTCCTGTTGTGAATTGACCGGCACGATGGTAATATCTACCGTGCTGCCTCTGGTGTGGCTGGATCGGCTGGCAATGTAACCTTCATCAAACAAAATCTCTTTCGGCACGTCCGGATAAAATTCACGCTTCATGCTGGTATCTGCGAGGTTTTTTGCCCACTCAACAAAATGATCAACTGCTCTTTGCGGGCGATATGAATCGTAGATTTTTAATGAAAGCCCGAAAGGCAGAAGTTCCTCCTGAACTTTTTTGAGTGCGTTTGCAGTTTCTCGTGTCAGGTAGCATTTGGGCGCGTTGTAACCTATGATTGGTTTGCCAATGAAATTGTGGTCGCTGATATATCTTAAATCTAAAACGATTGTGGGGATAATTTTCACAACCTCAACAAACTCAGCCGGGACTTGCGCATTTATATTTTTACAAAAAAAAGTTAAAAAGATAGTTAGAAGAAAAATAGAAGTTTTCATTTATTTCTGCACTTCCGAATATCGAAAACAGGAAACACTGTGATCATTGACCATGCCCGTGGCTTGCATAAATGCGTAACAAATGGTTGGCCCAACAAATTTAAAACCTCTTTTTAACAAATCTTTGCTCATGGTCTTTGAGTCTGGAGTTTGCGCAGGTAATTCCCTCAGAGATTGAAACCTGTTTTGTATTGGCCGCCCTCCGACAAATTGCCAGATATATTTATCAAAACTACCGAACTTATTTTGAATTTCAAGGAAGGCGATGGCGTTTTTAACAGTGGCATTTATTTTTAATTTGTTGCGGATGATACCTGCATTTTGTAGGAGCGATTGAATTTTACTTTCATCATATTTTGCTATCTTTTTTGCATCAAAATTGTCGAAAGCCTTGAGATAGTTTTTCCGTTTGCGCAAAACCGTGATCCAGCTTAACCCTGCCTGAGCGCCCTCCAGAATCAACATTTCAAATAACTTGCGGTCATCGTGCTCCGGAGCACCCCACTCCTCATCGTGATATTTTAAGTAAAGCGGATCGTCACCCGGCCACTCACAGCGTTTTAGTTGAGCAGTCATTTTTTATTCTAGAAAAGTAGAAATTTCATGTAGCGGTTTTTTAGAAATATCCGGTACTTTCGCATCTGGGGTTGGATAACCCACGACCAAAATTAAATAGGGCCGCTCATTGGAAGGTCGATTGAGAATTTTACTGAGAAAGCTCATGGGGCTTGGTGTATGTGTCAGAGTAGCCAGGCCGGCATTATGCAGCGCCGTAATCAAAACCCCGGTTGCTATGCCGACAGATTCCTGTACGTAGTAATTTTTTTGTTTCTTGCCATCTTTTCCAATTTTATGGCTTTCTGCGAAAATTACAATCAGATAGGGTGCAATTTCCAGAAACGATTTGTTGGCATCTGTACCCAAAGGCTGCACTGCATCGAGCCATTCTTGGGGGGCGCGTTGCTCATAAAATTCGCGTTCTTCCTCTTCAGCCGCTTCTCGAATTTTCTTTTTAATATCCGGATTACTGATAACTGAAAAATGCCACGGTTGCAGGTTTGCGCCATTAGCGGCCGTGCCTGCGGCCAAAATACAATTTTCTACTATACTTTTATCAACGGGCTTATTCATGTAATCCCGGACAGTTCTCCGCCGTTTGATGTCTTCATAAAATGCCTTGGCACGGCGTTGCATTTCGTCGGGAGGGTATTCTTTGTATTGCGATAATGGAATGAATTTTTTGGTTTTCATAAATTAAATCGCTCAGAGATTAAAATAAAATGAGTGTTATTTTTGAATTGTAATTGCCTCGATGACATCATCTTCCTGGATTCGATCGACGATGTCCATGCCCGATGTTACCTGACCAAAAATTGTATAGCGTCCGTCAAGGTGTGGTTGCGGTGAGTGCGTTATAAAAAATTGGCAACCTTCTGTGTCTTTGCCCGCACTAGCCATGCCAACTGTTCCTCGGGTATAATGTCGTTTGTTAAATTCGGAACGGATCGAGTATCCCGGCGATCCCCAGCCACCGCCCCGAGGGTCACCGCCCTGAACAACAAAATTTGGCACAACCCGATGAAACTTCAGCCCATCGAAAAAACTTTTCTTAGCGAGGTTAACAAAATTCAAAACGGTTAACGGCGCGTCCTCAGGATAAAGCTCTAAGGTAATATCGCCCCGGGTTGTTTTTATTAACGTTTTTGAATTAACAAGCTGGTCTATAGTTTTGTAGTCAATTAGCCCCACTTTTGATTTAAATTCTAAATCGGTCAAAGTTGTATCTTCAGGGTTGATGGTTGCAATTGCCGCAGCCGCTGCTTTTTGAACTGCAATATCATTTGTTTCCAGAGCCTGATATAAAACATCCAGTGCAGATTTATGGCTAAATTTTGCCATCGCTTTAAAAATAAGTTCAGCCGATTCTGCATCGACAGGCTTGGGCAGGTTTTGGTAGGCCTGAGTAATTTTAGCAGCATGCTTTTTATTCTTTTTGGGATCGCTTGCAAGGCTTTCCGATGCAATGGCCACTATAACATGATCAGAATCTTTTAGAGCTCTAACTAAAATATTCGTAGCCGTAGACTCTTTAAAGTTGGAGAGAACTTCAATTACTTTTCCGCGCACTGCTTTTGAGGAATCGTTAAAACTACTCGCCAGAACCTTAAATGCCGCTTTTGAATTGATAATCCCAAGTGCTTCTGCTGCACGCACTCTTAATTTTGATAGCGGATTTTTTGAATAAGAACGGATAAGAAAAATACCCTGTTCCCCCATCAGGTTTGCATATGAAATCAGGGCGAATCCTTTTTCTGCTATTGACAGGTTTGTCCCATTTGACGACTGCTGTAAAATTCGTTCAAGTTGATTCTTCGCCAAATTAAGTTCACGGTTGTTTGCCCGATACCCATCCTTATTTAGTTTGGCGGCAGATCCGATCGCTTGTATGATTGCCACACGAACCGGTTGGATTTGGTCGAGTAATGATAGATAGTTCGCACTAAAAGTTAAGGGGGAGTTTCCAAGACCTTTTGCGGCTTTAACCCGGACTCTCCAATCTTTGTCATGCTTTAATGTGGTGCCCAGAGCTTCTAAGAATGTGTAGTTTTCAAGATTACCGAGTGCCTCCACCGCATACATTCGAACCAGGGGGTTTTTGTCTTGCAACGCGATTAGAAGGGCTTTGGGATTGAGATTTTCTTTAATACGCATTAAACTATATGCGGCTTTCCACCTGACTTTGTCATCTGAATCGCTAAGCAACTTAGTTACAGAATCTGTTAATGCGGGGAAAATTAGTTTTCGCAAAGCCATGCGTGCTGCAGATAATGCGGCCTCAGCTCTTATTTCGGCTTCATACGATTTGAAGTGTTTGATTAAAACAGGGACTGTTTTTTCTGTACCAAGTTTGCCCAGAGCTTCGAGGATTCTGGTTTTTACAGAGTTTTGGTCTTTATTTTCAAGTTCTTTAATTAGAAACGGTTCAGCCTGAGTAGCGCCGATCTGCCCTAAGGCAAAAGCCGTTTCAATTCTTACATTGTGGTTAATGTCACTGAGCATTTTCAAGAGTTGTTGCACGCAGGTAGAATCCTGAAGTTTTCCAATTGCTTCGATGGCGCGCCTGCGAATTTTAGGTTCGTTACTTTGCAAAAAAGGTAAGAGTTTTTCGCAAGAACCACGACTGTTTTCTATCGACAATATTTGTTCAAATTCAGGTTCATTTTTTATGCAACCTGTATTGATGAACCCAATAACCAATAAAAGATATATCAAGTATAATTTCATAGTGCCAAATATACAATTTAAGCCTTTTCAAGTCAAGAGATAACGCTCCTAAAAAATGATTGATTATCTAACCAAAAATATTTATGTTGCACAGCTAATTTCAGAGGAGGTATTTGGAGTTGAGTTTACGGGTCGGACAGACTGGAATAGGTGCCTGGGGACAGTTCCATTGCAAAATATTATCTGAACTTTCTGAAGTTAATTTTGTTGGGATTTATGATGTTGAGCCTGCTACTGGTTTGGCTTTTTCTGAAATTTACAAAACAACTGCATTTGAATCTTTTAAAGATTTAGTGGAAAATATCGATGCACTTGTTGTAACCGCGCCAACATCCGAACATTTTGAAATTGCCAGGTATGCACTTCTAAGTGGAATTCATGTTTTTGTAGAAAAACCGATTTGCGCAAGTGTAACTGATGCCAGTCAATTGATTGAGTTATCCCGAGACAGAGAATTGGTCTTGCAAGTTGGCCACATTGAACGGTTTAATCCGGCCTTCCAGGCGCTTCATCCTCTTGAATTTAGACCACATTATCTGGAAAGCTATCGGCTCGCTCCATTTTCTCCGCGTGGAACTGATGTGTCTGTAGTATTAGACTTAATGGTTCATGATATCGATTTAATTTTAAAAATTGTGAATAAGTCTGTAAAAAAAATTGAAGCGGCCGGGATTAAGGTTGCAAGTGAAAATGTCGATTTTGCGAATGCACAAATTGAATTTGAAAATGGATGTATTGCCAATTTAACGGCCAGCCGAGTTGCTGCCGATAGAGTTCGGCAATTAGTATTTTATCAAGGGAAAGAGCAGGTTGTGCTCGATTTTGTAAATAGGACGGCAAAGAAATCGAATGTCGGTTTTGCAGACGATCAGGTACAAAATGGCAAATTGGAAACAAAATTAGAAGCATCCAATTCATCTGAAATAAACCCGCTAAAACAAGAATTGTTGGCTTTTGTACATGCAGTTAATCAAAGGCAAGCACCGATGGTTAGCGCTGCGGAAGGGACAGAAGCATTGAAAATTGCTCTTAAAATTGATGAGCTGATTATGGATAGAGCATTAAACACTGTCGGCAGTTTAAGTTAGCTCGGAAGCAGTAGTAAATAAAAAACCTTGAAATAATAGATGTTGTTTTCTATTTTACATAGTTACAGTATGTTACGTTTCAATTTGAAATTAAAGAACGGAGAAAAGACGTGAGTCCGAAGTCGCCCAAAAATTCTATCTTGGTCGTCGATGATGATAAAAACATCCTTAAAATGATCGAAATAAATCTACGCAAAGAAAAAGCGTATGAGATCAGAACGACAACTAACGGCGAAGCATGTTTGAAACTGATAAGAGAATCAATGCCCGATTTAGTGCTGATGGATATTCAGATGCCGGGGATTGATGGTTTAGAAACGTTAAAGCGTATTAAAGAAATCGAACAATTTGTGCCGGTTATTATGATGTCGGCGCATGGTACCATTGAAAAGGCTGTTGAATCGATGAAGTTGGGCGCGTACGATTTTATTTCAAAGCCATTCGCCAGCGATCGACTTCTTGTCACTGTTAGTAACGCTCTGATAAATTCATCCTTAAAAAAAGAAGTGGATGAATTGAAGCGCGAACTCAAGACCAGATATCAATTCAAAAATATAATTGGTCAAAGTGGTGTGATGCAGGATGTTTTCCGGTCGCTTGAAAAAGTGATGAATAGTAATGTTACAGTATTAATCCAAGGTGAAAGCGGAACTGGTAAAGAGCTTATTGCCAAAGCGATTCATTACCATAATCTGCAAAGAGCTAACAATCCGTTTGTTGCAGTAAACTGCAGCGCGTTACCGGACTCCTTGCTCGAAAGTGAACTGTTTGGTCATGAGAAGGGTTCGTTTACCGGCGCAACCGGCCGCAGGGTTGGCAAGTTTGAAATGGCAGATGGTGGAACTATTTTTCTCGATGAAATTGGGGATATGAGCCAGGTTACCCAAGCTAAAATTTTGCGGGCATTGCAAGAAAAAGAATTCGAGCGTGTGGGGGGGAATGAAATTGTTAAAGTAGATACGCGGGTTATTTCAGCAACCAACAAAAACCTGGAGCAAGCAGTTAAAGATGGTGAGTTCCGTGAAGATCTCTATTACCGTATTTCAGTTTTCCCTATTAAAATGCCACCCCTCCGGGACAGAAGAGATGATATCCCAATTTTAGCGGCACATTTTATGACGAAATATGCACAGCAGGAAAATAGAGAGGAGCTTGATCAAATTTCTCCGGAAGGTCTTGAATTGTTGATGGCGTATCATTGGCCGGGCAACGTGCGTGAATTGGAAAATGCTATCGAGCGGGCTGTGGTGCTGGCTACTCCTCCGGAAATTGGGGCAAAGGATTTACCTCCCGCCATAAGAACTATAGGCGAAAAGAAAATTTATGAATCCGATAATAAACTTTCAACCTGGATTGAAAAATTGGAAGAGGATGCTTTGCGACAAGCTTTGTTGGAGTGCGAAGGTAATATTTCACAAACTGCAAAGAAACTTGGCATTGGCCGGGCAACCATCTATCGAAAGGCGAAGAAGTATGGGTTGCCATTGATAAAATAGTAACACTTTGTTGAATTTTTGCTAAACTTAATATGAACGCAGTAATTTTTACTTACACTCTTTGTCTAAAATCAGTATCAAGCTGATACATTTGTTTCACCGTTACACAAGATTCTGTTATTTTGTCTCCCCCGTGTTTGTTAAATAACAAATTAACTTAGGTAGTAATTCACCAATTATCTCTTAAAATTGCCTCTGGTATGGATTTTGCTGAAAAGCAAATATCATTTCGCAATTACAAACAATAGAGAAAAGGGATATTATGAATACTACTGTTACATCTTCTAAGCTGCCGCAACTTGTTGCGAGTATTTGTGCTGGCGATTACAGGGAAATGGAATTAACTGAATTCGTTAGTCTTGTACAAAAAATTTCTCTCAGCTACTTAAAGTATCAAGAAGTCATCGGAAAACATATTCGCTGGGAAAGAAATAAAAATATGGGCGAGCTAGAAGATTTGGCCCTTGATTGCATTGCCGGGTTATTTATGCGAAATGATGATGGCGAATTCGTACAGTTTAAAAAATATTTCCATCAAAATGAAATGAATCCAATTGAATTGGATGAAGTAGAGCTTCTGGTGATGCTAAGAAGATTGGTTATTAAAAAGACCAAACAAGAGTTGTCTCGAATTTTTAAAGAAAGAGACCCTGAGGGCGCAAAAATTGTTCGTAATATAAAAGTTGCTATTAAAAGCTCGGATGAGTTTCAGTCATTCAAAGAGATGGGGCGCGAATATATTTATTCGTTTAATGGGGTGATTGAAAGTCTTCAGGGCGATATCGTTTTGGAGAATCCTGCTAATTTAGGAAATGACAACGTAAATGGCCAAGGGACAAATAATAATAGTAAAGTTCTCGATGAAAAATTTGTTGAATATCTAAGAAAATCCAATCCGGGTATCTCTGAAATATCGCTGCGTGGAGAATATTTAAACCTTTATCATCCTAAAGATCCTGTTTCAGCAGGTCTTCGTAAAATGCTAATTGTAGTAAAGGAAGATGAAAAATATCAAAACTTTCTTCCACTTGATCTGGTTGCTAGAATTATGCGTAATACTAACCTTGAGATGGCGCGTGATAAATTAACCGCACAAATGAGCGATTCATCTCCTCTTGACGATTTAAAACTTAAGGAAATTGAAAAGCGCAAAGTTGCTGTCTTAAAGAAAATCAACAAGAAAATTCAGAATCAGTATGTGGTTACGGGGAAAATTTCTGAAGAAAAAGGCGAAGTTTACTATAAATCATTGGCTGAAATTTTAGATGACATAAGCCAGGGTAAGAAATATGATTCATATTTTAAACATCTTCGTAGATATATGCCACAGCTGAGTCAGAAAGCTTATCGTAATGAAGAAAGAACTATTTTTGAGTACCTTGGTAAGCTCATCAAGAAATGGTTTAGAGAGTCATTAATAGAGTTGCTATAAAAAATAAAATAAAAAATCGATAAAATTTCCCTAATACGGAGGACTTGTTTGTATATAATAGATAAATTTTGATTGAATTATTTGTTCCTTGGTGAAAGAGAGAGTATATGAACGTTAATTTAAATTACGGAAGGTTAAATAACTGCCTAAGGGATGCAACAATTGAAAAATATCTAATAGACAAACAAAGTTTAGGCTATGCAAAGGAATCTGAAGTCACTTCTCATATAAGTTCCTGCTGTGATTGTTTTGAAAGGTTCTACGATTTAAGAATTTATCATCTGATTCTAAGTTCAGAACTTGAGAAGCCAGTTTCCGTAAAGGTAATACATTATGTTAAAGATTTACAACAAAATGTTAAGTACTGATGAATTAGTCTCATAATGATTATATCCCTTTCCTAAGGCCAGTGTTGATAACATCACTGGCCTTTTGTTTTATGGTAGGAATTTTAGTCTTGACATAAGAAATGAATTTAACTATATTCAGTTTTAATAGCAGTTTAGGGCAATATTTTTTACAATTTTGCAAAATATTGCGACCTGAGAATATAGAATTGTATTAATTTAGTAAGTTTATCAAGTGGAAAATTCAAAAGTTTTAGTAATTGACCCGGATCCCAAGAACTTACAAATCTTAAAAGAAACATTGGAAACTTCTGGTTATGACGTGGCTACCAGCGGTAACGGAGAAGAAGCGTGGAATATTCTCCAGATGAGTAAGCCGGATATTATTATATCAGAAGTGGATACGCCAAGATTGAATGGATTTCAACTTTTAGAAAAACTGCAGAAAGATCCCAGCTTGTCGTCGGTTCCCTTGGTTTTTTTAACAAACAGGCGTAATCTGGAAGACCGGATAAAAAGTTTACAAACAGGCGTTAAAGATTATATGATTAAACCCCTGCATGTTAAAGAGGTTTTAGCCAGGGTTGAAATGATTTTACGCCGAATTGACAGACTAAAAAATGAAGAAACTGAAAGCAGCCGGAAAACTGTTGGCCGCCTTGAGGAGCAAAGTGTTGAATCACTTCTTGAGGGATATGGCGTTGAAAAAAAATCAGGTATTTTGTCTCTTTATGACAACCATAACCGCAATGGTGAAATTTATTTTCGAGATGGATCTGTTGTAAACGCTCGACTTGGAAATTTCAGGGCTGAGAAAGCGGTGTATCAAATGTTGCCTTGGGATAGAGGTCATTTTATTATGACTTTTAAAAATGTAACCGTTTCGGATGAAATTACCGTTAGCAATCTGGGTTTACTTTTACAAGGCCACAAACGGTTGCAGGAAAGAAACTCCCTTTTGAAACAGCTTCCATCTTTAGATACAACTTTTACAAAAACATCGATTTTCCAAAAAATCTTAAAACGTAAAACAGTGGGTGAAGATGCATTCAATTTTATTGAGCTTTTTGATGGCAATAGAACTCTTTCCGAAATTATTTCGGAGAGTACTTACGATGAGTTGAAAGCGCTCGAAAGAATTATACGGATGTACGACCAGGGTTTTATTGCAAGGCTGGAGCAAAATGGTGATGCAATTTTACCGCCTAAACCTGCGCGTGACTTTGAGCCAGAAAAAAAACCTCTTATTCCGGAAGTTGAAGAACCAAAAATCGAAACTAGCTATGATACGTTAAACCTGCCTCCTGCCTCTGACGATAGTTTAGCGAATGGTCATGCTGAAACTTCAGAAAATCAAGATGTCGAAGAGCCGCCGCCTTTTGAATTTCCTCAGAAAGAAGAAAGTTCACCCTTAAATGGTTCTATCTTTAAAGATATTCACAAGGATAATTCTATAAAAAAGGATGTTGTAGAGGATAAAAAAAACGAACCGTTCAAAAATGGTCTGGATTTAAGTAGTGAAGATACTTCAATAGCTCCTGTTGAAAATAAACCGGAGGACGTTGATAAAAGCCAAGAAACGTTAAATGATATTTGGAAATCGTCGAGCAAGGTAAACTTTGAAGAACTGGATTCAGTTCCAAAGTTTTCACCGGAACCTACGGTGGAAAATGAACAAACACAACCCGCTGCCACCCAAATGAGCGTTCAAAGCACTGCGATTGATAGTGGCATGCAAGAACTTTGTGAAAGATTGTTTAATGCGCATGATGGTGGAAAAGGTAAAATTGTTGTGGTTTGTGGTAATAATAAATGTAGAGCAGAGTTCATTTCAACATTTACTAATGGAAAATTTATTCAAAAGAATATTGGTGGTAAAAAGGATCTACTTGAAATTGGTAAAGTTACCACTTCGCAGCAAAAAGAACTGGAAATTGTTGGTATTTCACCAGAAAGAAAATTCTTGCAGGTTCTTGAAGAAGCCAAGTCTTCTTTACTCGCATATATTATCCTAATTGTAGGGGACACATCGAATAGTTTAAGTTATCTGGGTTATCTTGTAAAATCCCTTGAGGCTAAGTTCAAAGTACCACATGTTATGGCTGTACACAGACCCTCCGACAAAAAGAAAATTCCTCTCGACTTTATTCGTTACTCACTCAAATTAGATGACGATGACCAAATTGTTGATGTATGTATAAATGATGTTGGCTCAATCAAGCATTTGTTAAAGCAACTCATTCCTCCTCAGAATTATGCACCCGTTAAAATGCATAAACCCGTTGATGACTATTCCTTGAAAACGTAATATGGAAAGAAAACGCGTTTTAATTGCCGTTAACGACCTTGCAGAGATAGAAAAGTTTAAACAAATTCTCATCGCCTCAGGTTTTGAGGTGAAGGTGGCTGATGATGGTGTGTCGGCAATTACGTTAAGTCGGGATTTTAGACCGCATGTAGTTATGGCCGAGCTTAGTCTGGCCAAAATTGATGGGCATCACTTACTTCGGGAATTAAAAAGTCAATCATCAACGCAAACTGTCCCCTTTATTTTAATTAGCAGACATCGCTCAGTTAACGAACGAGTGCATAGTATGCGCCTTGGTGTTGACGACTATATCACACTTCCGTTTGATCCACATGAAGCCTTAGCCAGATTAAATGTTATCGTAAAAGAAGTTGAATCTTTTGAAACTTTGCCTCAGCGAAATAACAAGGGATTTTCAGGGAAATTGAATGAGCTAAATGTTGTCGAGATTTTACAGATTCTTGAGATCGGCAAAAAATCTGCTATGATTTCCATCGAAAACGGTGATGATGATGGCAAAGTTTATGTGAAAAATGGTGAAGTTTTTCATGCAAGCTTAGGTGACTTACCAATTTTAAATGCATTGTTTCGGATGTTTATTTGGGATTCTGGCACATTTTCTGTTGAGCTAAAGCCTGTTAAGCAGACTGGAAACCTTCCCGAAACCACAGAAAATATTGTAAAAAAGGGATTTACTTATAGGGACAGGTGGCAGAGGAATTATAAAAATTTGCCGCCAATGCAAACTCAACTAAGATTTATAAATGGAGTTGAGCCAAGTGGGACGGTTGGGACGAGCGAAAAAGTCATTTTGGGATTAATTAATGGACAAACAAAACTGGTTGATATTCTTAATAAATCAGAGTTGGGAGATTTGAGGACAATCAAAGTTTTATCCCGCCTTTTTAAGAATAATATTATTGAAGAGGTAATAATTGACGAACCACAGAAAAATTCATCGCGGGTAATTCTGAATGGGAATGGTGCTACGAACGGCCAATATTTTTCACAGGCAATTTTAAATTTTTTGAAAGTTCATAAGACTAGTTTGCTGCGTTACAAATCTAACCGTAATCGCAATAACAACTTGCTCATTGAGAATGATGAAAAGAAATTAGAGTTAGAGAATGAGCCCGTCTTTCTCAAAAAAAGTGAATTACTAATGATCAGGAAGAAATTATTTACTGAAAAAATTGATAATACTCTCCCGATTAATTAATCCTTAAATTTTTTAAAATAATCTTTTATTAAAATAATGAGAATTGGAGAAATCGCAATAGTTGCCAGCAGTCTTGAACCAAAGCTGGAATTCATAAAAATCGCCAGTGATGAAATCCCAATTGAGTCAGCTGATTTTGTTTTTGGCCGCATAATGATCAATAATCAACTCGTGGTTCATCTATACGGATTAAACTGTCAGCAGGAAGATAGTGTGTCTTTGGATGTGGTTTCAAAAAAAGTTTTGGGCTATATTGTTCTGTTTAACTGGGATGATGAAGAGTCTCTTGAACAGGCCAAGCAAATTGTTGATACTTTAAAAGTAAAAAAGAATGTCCCCGTAGTTATTGCCGCAAACTTAAATAAAAATACTACTCCCATTCCACAACAACTCGTGAATATCGATTTGAATTTGTCCGAATTTTGTGATTTTACTTTCTATCAAGCCTCTGACCCCATTAGTGTTAAGCAAGTTTTAGTTGTTTTAATTGATTCTGTGCTTGAGAAATTGAATTAAGTGTCGTAAATTAATTGCTTGATTTAAACAGATTCATGTTAAAGGAGTAGAGTTATATGAAGAAGGGCTATCTAAACAACATATTGGAGACAGTCGGAAATACACCACTGGTTAAATTAAATTCTATAACACAGGGAGTTAAGGCTACAGTTCTTGCTAAAGTTGAATTTTTTAATCCGGGCGGAAGTGTTAAAGATAGAATTGCTTTATCCATGATAAACGCTGCAGAAAAAGACGGCTCTTTGAAACCTGGCGGTACAATTGTAGAATCAACTTCAGGCAACACCGGGGCCGGGTTAGCGCTGGTGGCTGCGTTAAGGGGCTACAAAGCAATATTTACCATGCCCGACAAAATGAGCGCGGAAAAGGTCAGAAATCTCAAAGCGTATGGCGCTGATGTTATCGTAACGCCAACCTCTGTTCCTGCAGAATCACCGGAGAGCTATTACTCGGTTGCAAGAAAAATTGTAGAAGAAACCCCCAATGCAATACTTGCCAACCAATATTTTAACCCGCTTAACCCTGAATCACATTATAAAAGTACCGGACCGGAGATATGGGAGCAGACTGAGGGTAAGATCGATTATTTTGTTGCCGGACTTGGCACAGGTGGAACCATAAGTGGAACAGGAAAATATTTAAAGGAAAAAAATCCGGAGATAAAGATCATAGGCATCGATCCTATTGGGTCAATTTTGAAAGAATTCTTTCATACAAAAAAAATGACAGAAGCTAAACCTTATAAAGTTGAAGGTGTGGGCGAAGATATTATACCGGGTACCACCCATTTTGAGTATATTGATGAAATCATCAAAGTCTCTGACAAAGAGTCCTTTAATATGGCGAGAAGGCTTGCGCGTGAAGAGGCTCTTTTTTGCGGCGGTTCTTGCGGTATGGCTGTTTTTGGAGCAATAAAATTTGCACGAACACTGCCAATGGATAAGATGGTTGTTGTACTTTTACCGGACTCTGGCGCTAAATATCTTTCCACTTTTTATTCAGATGACTGGATGCGTGAAAATCGTTTTCTCGACCTTGATGCAATTTCCATCAGTAAGGCACTGGCAGCCAAATCCATGGAAATTGATGGGGTTATTTCTGTAACACCCGAAGAGTCTGTGCGGGAAGCCATTAGTAAGTTCAAAGAGCATAATGTATCTCAAATTCCGGTTTTCCAGAAAGAGCATTCTGTTGGCTGCTTGGAGGAAGGAGATTTAATGAGCAGAATTCTTCAGGATAATTCGCTCTTGGATGGAAGTGTTAAAAAAGTAATGCAAGATAGCCTTCCTATAATTGAAGTCACTGAAAATATTGAAGAAGCAAAAAACTATTTAAGTAAAAAATGTCCGGCGGTCTTGGTTAAAGAAAATGGGCAAATCGTGGGTATTATTACAAAATCAGATTTACTGGAGTTCATCGCATCATGAAAAACACCGAAAAAATGAGTTTTGCTACCAAAGCAATTCACGCTGGCCAATCACCTGATTCTGATGCCGGCGCCATTATGACGCCGATTTACCAGACCTCAACATATGTGCAAGCATCGCCTGGCGTTCACAAAGGGTATGAATATGGCCGTACTGCCAACCCAACACGCAAGGCGCTGGAAGCAAATCTCGCAGCTCTGGAAAACGGAAAATATGGATTTGCCTTTAGTTCGGGAATGGCGGCAACTTCTACCATTATGGGATTGCTAAAGCAGGGAGACCATGTGATAGTAACCAATAATGTTTATGGTGGCACCTATCGTTATTTCGAACAGGTCATGACTAAGTACGGCTTGCAATTTACATATGTTGATACTTCTGAAATTCAAAATGTACAAAGTGCTATTCAGGCAAATACAAAAATGGTTTTTGTCGAGACGCCGACTAATCCCATGCTTAAACTAACCGACCTACAAGAATTGGCATCAGTTTGTAAACAAAACTCTGCTTTACTCGCTGTGGATAATACTTTTTTGAGTCCTTATTTTCAAAGACCTTTGGAATTGGGCGCTGATATTGTTGTGCATAGTACAACCAAATATATCAATGGCCATAGTGATGTTATTGGTGGAATTGTTGTTGTGGATGATGAAAAACTGGCAGAGAGATTTGGCTTTTTACAAAACTCCGTGGGTGCTGTACCTGCACCATTTGACTGCTGGTTGGTATTGCGCGCCACCAAAACTCTGCATTTGCGCATGCAGCAGCATAACCGCAATGCCCTTGGCGTGGTAAAATTTTTAGTTGAGCATTCTGAGGTTGGCGAAGTAATTTATCCCGGTTTAACAACACACCCGCAACATGAACTTGCTTGTAAACAGCAGTTGGACCCGTTTGGACATCCCGGGTTTGGTGGTATGATTTCTTTTAAAATGGAAAGTTTTGAGCAAGCGAAAAGTGTGCTTGAAAAAGTTCAGGTGTTTTCGTTGGCTGAAAGCTTGGGTGGCGTCGAAAGCCTCATCGGGCATCCTGCTTCAATGACACACGCCTCTGTACCAAAATCAGAGAGAGAAAAATTTGGTCTTACTGACGGCTTGGTAAGGATTTCTGTTGGGGTAGAATTTATTGATGATCTTATAAATGATTTAAAACAAGCGTTTTCATGATACCTAAGTTTTTTCGAGTTATTTTCAGTTTATATTTTTGCTTACTGTTTGTCTTGCCTGCAAAGTCAAGGGGTGAAGAAAACTGGAGTTCGCTTGAAGTACCCCCCTTTATTATTTTTTACGCCGAAAATGACAAGGCTTTTGCCGATGAAACATCCTCCCTTTTAAAAATATTTTACGAAGAACTTTCAACAAAGATTGGTCTCGAGCTTAATGATACCGTACAGGCATTTCTCTGCCCATCCGAAAAATCATTTAATGAATTAACAGACAATTTAATTCCGGATTGGGGTGAAGGAGTAGCCGATCCGGTTCATAAGGTTATTATACTGAAATCACCCTCTCAAATGGACGACCAGAATCATTTTCCGAAATTGGTCAAGCACGAGTTGGTGCATATTTTGATTGGCCACTCGGCAGGAAATCCACGAGATTTGCCAAAATGGTTTAATGAAGGCATTGCGTCCTATCTGTCAGCGGACGAGCGGGTTTCTTCAGGGGAGGCCATTTCGAAAGCACTTTTAAGCGATTCAATTATTCCACTCGATGAAATAGATGGCGTGCTCAGGTTTGAAAGAACAAAAGCTGCGTTGGCTTATGAAGAAAGTTATTCTTTTACAGACTACCTGGTGCAGAGCTACGGTTTCGAGAACATGGTTTACCTGATTCAAGAGCTGCAAACCGAAAAAACATTTGCCCATGCTTTTAGGGATATTTATGGAATTGATCTGTTTGAAGCCGAAATTGCCTGGTATCAATATATGGAAAAAAAGTATCGTTGGCATTTCTTGCTTGATTTCAAAAACTATTTATGGATCAGTATTTTAATTTTATTTATTGTCGTTGTTTTGGTGATCAAACTGCGCAACCGACACACCTTGAAAAAGTGGGATGAAGAAGAGCGTTGGGTAAAGTCCTGAGTTTCCTGTTTTGGCCAAACTAATTAAAATTTTCCAGAATTCTTTTCAGCCACAGGATTTGAAGCATGCCATCGAAGTTTTAAGAGATGGTGGCGTGATCGCATATCCGACTGAGACTACATATGGATTGGGCGCTAATATTTATCTGGAAAATGCTGTTGAAAAACTCTATCGTGTCAAAGGTAGGGAATCCCGCAACCCAATCTCAGCATTAATTTCATCTTTGGATGAACTTGAGCGTCTGTGCGGTGAAACCAGCGGTTTTGCAAAAGCTGTGATTCAGAAATTTTGGCCGGGACCTCTTACGTTGGTATTTGCTGCGGGTGTCGGCTGTCCTCAATTCTTAAAAAGTGAAGCGGGCAAAGTTGGTATTCGCTATCCGGATCATCAAATATCTCGAACTTTGGTAAAAGGTCTTGGTGCACCAATTACTTCAACCAGTGCGAATTTTAGTGGTGGTCAACCGGCTGTCTGTGCAAGCGATATTGAACCGGCGCTTATTGATCAGCTTGACCTGATTATTGATGCCGGCGAATCTCAGATTCAAACTTCATCAACCGTAGTTGATGTCAGCGGTGATAGACCCGTTTTGCTACGCGAAGGACCGATTGCTTTTGATGCCATTTTAAGCGTACTAACGAAAGGATAAAATGAGTTCAAAAAAGTATACAATTCTGTTTGTATGTTCCGGAAACAGCTGTCGTACACCTATGGCTGAGGGTTTGATGAAAACTAAAATTCCGGAAGAGTTTGAGGATAGGGTACAGGTTGTTTCAGCGGGAACCTTGGGTATTAATGGCAATCCAGCTACATATTTTGGTATTCAGGCAGCGGGCGATCTGGGAGCCGATATCTCCCATCATCGATCGCAAGGAATTTCCCGGGAGTTATTGCAGGAGAGTGATATTGTTTTTTGTATGGCGCAGGGTCACGAAAATATCCTAGCTGATCAATTCCCGGAATTTAATGAAAATGTATTTTTGTTACGTGGCTTTGATCGTGAGTCTGGTGAACAGTTTTACGAGGATGTGGCAGATCCTATCGGTCGTGATTTACCGGAATATCAGGCATGCGCGCAATTAATCAACTCCGAATTGGATCGAATTTTACCACGATTAAAAAAACTGATAGAAGCAAAATTGAATGACTAGGGGAGTGGTCTGAAAACAGAAACCGTACTTCCTCTTATTGAGTAAAGCCTTTCGAGATGGTAGGATGAAATTATAAGGCTTTTCAAAATGACATTGGGTGATTTAGAGCGAGCAATTGGGTTTTTCGTTTAACCCTTAACTCTCAAGCCCCTGATAAAACTTCCTCATGGTCTCCTTGGATATCTTTCTGGAGCTTCTTGCCTCTGAAGGTAAATTTTTCCTGGCCTCTTTCCAGGGTAGCTCTTCATGCGTCATACATTCAAGGTAGTACCCTGATTTTGCCCCCAGAGAAGAAATAATATTTTCAATTAAATCAAATTGTTCATCGTTGATTTTACTCTCTACTTCACCCATTATCTTCATCGATTCATAGGTGTCTAACCGAATTTGGTCGTAGAGTGGCGCACTTTTATTGCAGAAACGTTTCCAGATTTTTCTTACCACAGGTCCGTGTACCCACGCCTCAAATTCATCTTTGATAATAGATTCATTGAAATATGACAGATGATACGCCTCAACATAATAAACCAATTTTTGCATTTTTAAGTGATTTGTAGGTTGGCCAAGTTTGGCGAGAATATATGTAGCCAGTTCAACTGAGTCTAATTTCTGCATCTTATCACTCCCCTTATGAGTTATTGCATCAAACGACTGTTCTTTGGACTTGTGTGTTTTACCCTAATCTGTGAATTGTGAGTTGGCTCAAAGGTGTAATTTAATCAAGAGTGGGTGGGCTTTCACATTGAAGTAAAATTAAAGTAATGAAATTTTGTTGCGAATGCAAGCGTTTTTTTGCGATGAGTTAAAGAAATTCGCAAAATTGTGACAACATATTTCTGTTATACACAAGTTATTCACAAATTGATGTTGATAACTTGACCCTAATTTGAAAGATTGGTCTTTTGAAGCTTCCAACTTTTATAGTAAAGTATTATATGGCTTTGCATGAATAATATTAATGATTTGTATAAAATGAATCAATTAGGCTAATAGAAAATGGTTTCATATATTGGTACTATAAATTTAGGATTGACCACAGGAATTGAAAAAAAACAGCAATTTCCGGGTGGAGACATATTGTAAAGTTTGTTAAAATTGGTATGGGTGATTTTTGTATAATGGGTGTTTTTGTTCGTACCAATTTGTCTTAAATTTGTCTTAAATTTGTTATTAATATCAAAGGAGTGAGTATGTTATATATTTATCTATTTTTAATTGCCACTTTTAGTTTCGCCAGTTTTGAAGCTAATGCGGCAGATGGGTTTAAATTACAAAGACTGCACGGAAAAATTAAACTGGACGGTTTGAGCAATGAAGCCGCATGGGAAAAGATCCAACCATTGCCATTAACCATGTTCACACCCACCTTCAAAAGTCCACCAACCGAGAAGACAGAAATTCGCATTACTTATGATGATAACTACCTCTATGCCTCCGGGAGATTGTACGATTCTGACCCGGAAGGCGTGCAGGCTTATTCACTGGTGCGGGATCTGGATCGTGGTGGCGATTTTTTCAATATCCTCCTAGATACTTTTAACGATAATGAGAGTTTGTTGGCCTTTGTGACAACACCTTCCGGCAACAGGCTTGATGCAGAGATTATTAATGATGCCGAAGGTAGTGATTTTTTTAATCAGAACTGGAATAACTTCTGGGATTGTGCCGTGGTTCAGAACCATGAAGGATGGTTTGTAGAAATGCGTATCCCTTTTTCAAGTCTGAGGTTTCAAGATAAAGATGGCGAAGTCACTTTCGGTTTGATAACCCACCGTCGAATTGGGAGAAAAAATGAGCGTTTGACTTTTCCGGAAATTCAGCCTAAATGGACTACAGCCCAGTGGAAAGCCTCTCAGGCGCAAGATGTTGTTCTCACAGGTGTTTACCGACGTAAACCAGTTTACATTTCACCTTATACACTCGGCGGTCTGAGTCGGACACGCAGTCAGGTAAACGCACCCTTCTCAAATAACTCTACCCGGGAACTGGGCATAGATCTAAAATATGGCCTAACAAACAATCTTTCGGTCGATCTTACTGTAAACACAGATTTTGCTCAGGTTGAAGCGGATAACCAGCAAATCAACTTAACCAGATTCTCCTTATTCTTCCCGGAAAAAAGGCAATTTTTTCAGGAACGCTCGGGCATTTTTTCTTTCAAAACTGGTGAAAATAGCCGTTTGTTTCACAGCCGTCGTATCGGCCTGACCGGAGACGGAGAAGCTGTTAGACTTTTGGGCGGGGTACGGTTTGTCGGGCGTATAAATGAGTGGGATGTTGGATTTCTAAATATGCAAACCGGACAACGGAAGGCGAGTCCATCTGAGAACTTTGGAGTTTTAAGACTACGCCGCCGGATATTTAATGACAAGTCGTTTGTCGGAGGAATGGCCACAAGTCGTATCGATGAAGATGGAGATTACAACTACACTTACGGCTTGGATGGTAATTTTCAATTGTTGGATTCGGATTATCTCGTTGTCAAGGGAGCGCATACTCTCGAGGATTTGGCGGATGAGCAATCACATAAAGATTTAGCCAACAGCTCCTTTTTCAGTGTTTTTTATGAACGCCGTAATGAAAAAGGTCTGGGTTTTTCATCAGAATTAAGGCGAAGCGGAAAGAATTTTAATCCGGGAATTGGCTTCACTCTGCGCCGAGATTTCCAGCTTTTTAAAAACAGTATTGCTTTCGGTAAATTTATGAATGAAGCATCGGCTTTCCGCAGGCACACGGTGGCGTTTGAAAGCGATATTTTCTTGCGCAACACCGACCGGTCTGTTGAATCAGCCTTGCATGCATTTAGCTGGCGTCCTGAATTCAAATCAGGCACTTCCGCTGAATTGGAAGTAGAATGGCGACGCGAAGACCTTCTACTGCCATTTGAGCTGAGTAACCAGGCCAACGTTCCGGTCGGAACTTATGATTTTTTTACAACTGAAGCCAAATTGACGATGACAGATGGACGGCAATTGAGAACCAACGGCAGTATCAACGGCGGCTCATTTTACGATGGTACCCGGTTTGGATTTATGTTGAGTCCAACCTGGATTCAATCGCGCCATCTGGAAGTCGGCGCGGAGGTCGAGGTTAATCGCATCAGGTTTTCGAGCAGACGGCAATCCTTTAACTCCATGCTAACGCGCTTGCGCCTGCAAGCTGCGGTCAATAATCGTTTTTCAGGCAATGCTTTGCTCCAGTACAGCAACATTGCTGAGAGTATTGGCATTAATGCACGGTTGAGGTACAACTTCAGCGAAGGCCATGATTTATATTTTGTTTATAATGAGTTTTTCGCGGAAGAAAAGAATCGTTTTACAGCTGATTTAAGCCAGCAGGATTCACGAACATTTTTATTGAAATATGCACGAACATTTGTCCATTAACCGTTGCAAAAATAGATTCAAAAGAGAGAAGGGAAACATGATTTTTTTTAAAGTGAGATGTTAAAATTCTAATTGTATTTACAATACCGGCATTGTTGCGCCAAAATTAATTAAAATTATCGAAATATATTCTTGATTTATTTTAGTTTTCCGAAAAAGTAGTATTGTCTTTTTACTAAATACGGTCTTAATATTTATTAAAATATTTCCGTAAAGTATAAAATTTTTAAATATTTTGTGGTTAACATTTCGTTACTTTTAAATGAGGCTTTGTCGGGAGTAGTAAGAAAATGCATATACTAATTGTTGAAGATGACACATCTACCGGTAAACTTCTGGGTAAATTTTTGCTGGAAGTCGGTGAATGTCAATATGCTTCCAATGCAAAGGAAGCTATGAAAAAGTATCGGCAATTAATTAAAGAGGGTCGTCCTTTTGATCTCGTCTGTCTGGATATCATGTTGCCCGACGGTGTCTCCGGTATAGAAATTTTGAAACAGATCAGAGCGATTGAGCACGATAATGGCGTACTCATTGGAGAGGGTTCAAAAATTCTTATGATTTCCTCAATGGGGGATGAAGCCACTGTCGTAGAGGCTTTTAGAGGACTCTGTGATGGTTTTATTGCAAAACCTTTCAACAAAAAAAATATTTATAACAAACTGAAAGAAATAGAACTTTTAGATAATGAAATGGAAGCATAGCTGTTCATTTGTCTAATAAAAATTCAATTTGTTTAGTAATTTGTGGACGAATTTAATGGTTTGTGAGCCATTAAATTTTATGCCTTCATCAGCATTCTGCCCAACTTGAATATTCTCGTTACTCACTTTTTTGCTTCGATGAAAATTCCTTGACTGAATCAAATGGTAGATGATCGCCCTCATCTTTACCATAATACGCAGTCTGAATTACCCCATTTCTATCAATCAGAAAATCCGCCGGCATGGTCGTTAAGCTGCCTTTAAATACCATGGGAATATATCCTTTAAACATTCCTTTTAAAAGCGTCGGCATACGTAAAAACATTCCTGTTAACATTCCTAAAACAGAGTGTTCTATGCCATATTTTTTATAATATTGATTCTTTTCATCCGCTAAAATTGGGAATGGAGCTTTGTGTCCTTCAGCATGACGTGTCAGGTTATCTAACGGTGAATCAAAAACGGCTACAATGGTAAAGTCGTCACCAAACTCATCGAAACGTCTAACAAGTTCATTAACTCGTAAATTACAAAATGGGCAGCTTGCAAAACGAAGAAAAGATAACATGAAAGGCTTCCCTTTTATGCTGTTAGTCTCAAACATTGTACCGTCAATTGCAGGAAGTTTTATGTTTATTGATTTTTCATTTGGTTTAAGTCGCATTTAATATCCTTTATATTTATAGTTCCTAATCGAATATTATTAACAATATAATTAAGGAAATATTTCCGAGTCCCGGAGTATTTATCTGGCCCCATTATACATTTTCAATAAATTGCGTATCGGCATCAATTTTCTCGAAGCAAAGATTTACCGTTCGACCTTTTGGGCATGTTCTGTGGATTGTCCCGGCCGGGACGAAAAAAGTATCATTTGGCCGAAGCGTTACGGATTGACGGTCAGGAAATTCTATTGTTAACTCCCCCTCCAGCATTAAAAAAAGTTCGTCTGAATTGGAATGAAAGTGCCATGGATAGTCCTCGTGGTTTACAGCAAGCCTCAAACAACTGTCATTCACTTTATTAACAACAAAGTTTTTTCTTTGTTCGGTTACGGCATCACTTAGGTTTTTAATGTTTTGGAGAGTAGGCATGATGTTCACCTGGTAAGTTTGATTTATAGAACAGCTTCTTGCAATCAATAAAAGTGGTGGGGGAGGGTTTACGCATTGTGGGCGGATGTCATGGTTTTAGAACCATTAGGTTTGAAATGTACTTACATAGTAGCTTATAAAGAAATTGTGTCTGCGTTCACAGTAAACTGAGAAACATCTAAAATTATTATGATGAACTAGTTCTAGCAAAAAACACGAAAGGAATGGCTAACGGCCCTAAAAATGCACCCATGAATGTCCAAAAAAAAGTATTGGTTCCTCGTTTAGCAGCAATAAACTGTAGAAGAAGGGAAAAAAATATACTTATAACACAACCAATTATTAAGGCATACATTATAGCACCTCCAGATTTTAGCATGGGTCA
Source organism: Candidatus Zhuqueibacterota bacterium (assembly GCA_029262035.1). Lineage (GTDB taxonomy): Bacteria > Zhuqueibacterota > Zhuqueibacteria > Oceanimicrobiales > Oceanimicrobiaceae > JAJDAE01. The sequence continues at coordinate 2,468 of JAJDAE010000142.1, read as the reverse complement.
GTTAATATAACATTACAATTTATACAACTGAGTTCTTTTAATCAATGAATATATTACTGGATATTCGGGAGTTTGTGGGCGGATGTCACGGTTTTCGAACCATTAGGTTTGAAAACCGTGACTTAGATTTTACAACTTTCATATTTTGAAAAAAGTACCAACTATTACAAACAATCCCCTCGACTTTCCCTCTTCCCAAACTGTACTGAGACTTTGTGCATATCGAATTGTTAGTGTTATGGAAAAGCTTTTATTTAACCTTAGTTCCCCTCCGCCTCCAACCTCAAATCCCATTTCAATCAAATCCACATCATCAATATTTCGGCTATAGACCTCATCGGTCTCCCCTGTTTCAAATATTCTGGTTGTGTATGTGTGAGTGGAAGACAGATTAATACCCAGATTGGGACCGAGGACAAGATAAGGTCTAATTTTACCAGGATTGAAAATTATTTTTAGAAGAATGGGAAACTCAAGGTTATTTAAATTAAAGTGATCTGTTCCTTCTCCTATATGATCGGGTCCAGTTTCAGTGCCAACAAAGCCCTTAAATTTAAAACCCTTTTGGATATATCGAGCTTCACTCTGCAAATATATTATGCTAGAAATTTTGTATTCTATATTAACTGCTGCTGTTAGGCCTATTTTAGGCAACTGTCCAAAATCCGTAGGCCAGTAAAAATTTGCATAATTCACTCCGGTTTGGAAACCTATTCGCAAAGGAGTCTGGGCTCTCGATGCCGAGAATGTGATTAAAACAAACATCAAAATAAAAATGTAGTGTGATTGTTTTTTCATGTCGGCATATCCTATGTATAACTTATACAACTATTTTTCGAGCCGCAGGAGGCATCTATAAATAATTTAGCCATAATTTAACATTTTATTGTTGCGGAAGAATAACGTTTTCTAGTAAGATAAAAGACGATATAGTTGTCTTTTTGAATAAGTTCGGGAGTTTGTGGGCGGATGTCACGGTTTTCGAACCATTGGGTTTGAAATAACACCGCAATGATTATCCACTCGCACGCGCGGATTTGAGTTCTTTTTTATCCATTGTATTCAGTTTAGTTTGATTGACTTTTGGCTGATGTATTTTTAAAGTGAAACAAGAGATTATGAAAACACGCTTACGCCATTTAATCAAATGTTGTAAACAAATCTGGAGGAATATCTCCATTTTTCCATCCTACCATTGCAAAATAATACAATGGTTCCCCGTCTATTGAAAGTCTATGACGATAGCGTTCCAAGATGAATATATCGAGATATTCTGAGAAAATAAGCTCACGTATAGTTTTGGAAAATCCAGTCTCATCACTTTTGTCAAGGAATGTTTCCTTAATATTAAATCCAATCCAACCGTTGTTCTTTAACATGTTAAATGCTTCAACAAAAGCCTTTGTTGGTATATCGCCAAAACCTAAGGCAGCGACGGATATAAGGCAGTCAAAAGACCATGAGGATAGTTCATCTCGTTGTTTTTCAGTCAAATTGCAAAAGTCATAAACATAATAAGCATCATAGACGAAAGGCCTATCCCGCATGGTCGCATCGTAAGCTTCTGGAATGATATCAACTCCAACAAGCCTCGACACTCCTTCTTTCTTTAAACATTCTCCGACCATACCATTCCCTGCACCCAAATCAAGAACGCGAAGTTCAGAGAGATTGGGATTCGTTGACTGGGCGACTGAAGATCTAAGTAACGATGTAATCTTACCAGGAGACTGACATTTCAGGCGTTCATAAAACAACTGTTCATAAAGACCAGGTATTTTGTAGATTTCATCGTAATCATGAAAGAGGATTTTTCTTTTTCCCTCTGGTTCAAGTAAATAAAAGTACGTCTCATCCTGGGCAAGACGCTCTACATCTGCTTGCGGAAACTGGATACGGTATCTCGGTCTCATAATCTCCTTACTGGTTTTTGGGGTGTATTTAAAATGTATAAAATAATAGACTGACAATCAATGAAGGTTTTAATGATGACTTTGGAGTGAATATTTTAAGTAAACTTTGGAAGGTTGTGGGCGATACTGGATTCGAACCAGTGACCCCCTGCTTGTAAGGCAGGTGCTCTAAACCAACTGAGCTAATCGCCCCTTATTTTATAGCGAGCCAAATATATAAAAGTAATTTTAAAATGTCAAGTTGAAAGGCTTGCTTGCTGATTAATTTTGTGTGTAATTTTGAGAGCTCCATTGAACAATTCGATGAAATTGTGTATACTTGAATATTAACTAATCTTTCCAATCATTAAGTTCCCCCCAACCTGGAGGATGAATCCATGTATAATCGTATCATTTATATATTGTTGTGTTTGTTGCTGGTTGTCCTTATTTCTAACTGTTCGCAATCAATCACGGGCTCTTCAAGCCAGACCGAGACTGGTGAACTTATTTTCGAGCAGCAAGAGAATTCGGCTAAAACTACTTCACCCTCGGACACTCACTATGTGCCTGAAG
>JAJDAE010000141.1 GCA_029262035.1 Candidatus Zhuqueibacterota bacterium | reverse complement strand
AGTGCATCCTACAATCAATCAGGAGGTGCCGGATCCGGAGTGTGATTTAAATTACACTGCCAATGAGCCGCAGCAAAGAGAAGTCAGGGCGGCTCTGTCGAATTCATTTGGTTTTGGGGGACATAATGTGTCGGTGATCGTTAAAAAATATTCTGATTGATTAATAGGTTATTTTCTTCATTCAAACTCCCCCGGTTTTTATGCTCGACTGGTTTTCTGAACGCATCAAGAATCTTTTTAAGGATTCTAAAAATAAAAAACAAATTGTTGATTTTGAAGCTCTTAAAGAAACTATTGGATACAATTTTATTGATGAAAAATTGTTTATCCAGGCGCTGAAGCATCGATCCTATCTCCCCGTAACTCAAGAACAAAGAATTCACTCCAACGAACGCCTCGAATTGCTTGGCGATGCTGTATTAGGTCTTATTGTAGTTGATTTTCTTTACAAGCGCTATCCCCATAAAGAGGAAGGCGAATTGACCAACATGAAATCCTTGTTTGTCAGTAGGAGGATTTTGGCTAAAATTGCACGTACTCTAAAACTCGGACAACATTTGTTAATCAGTGATGCTGAAGAAAGGTCGGGCGGGCGTAAAAGGTCATCGATAAATTCCGACGCAATGGAGTCAATTCTTGGAGCTATTTATCTTGATGGCGGTTTAAGCAGCGCCAGGATTTTTGTAGAAGAAAAAATGCTGGTGCATTTCGATGAAATTATAGAAAATGATTTGCACACGAATTTCAAAAGCATGTTACTTGAGTATTCACAAAGTCAAAGTTTGGGCTCTCCTTGCTACAATGTGGAATCGGTGGAAGGTCCCGATCACGAGCGCACCTTCAATATTCAGGTAAAAATTCAGGATGATATTCTGGGAATGGGTACAGCAAATAGTAAAAAACGTGCGGAGCAATTGGCCGCCAGGGAAGCGCTGAAAACTCTCTATATTATTTAGTTTTCTGATTTGCAAATCGTAAAAAAATAGTATTCCTATCAAATTTGTTATCTAACCAACCCTCAAATGGCATCCTGCGGCAATGGAGCGCAACTGAATAGTTGGCTAGTGTAGCGTCATGTTGGGCGATTTCATTAGTCTCCATTAAATTCATTTGATTTGTCATCCTTTCAAATCAACATCGCCAGAGTTCGAGTTCAAAATTCCGTAGCCCGTGACTGCTTATCTATTGTGCTTCGTCGAGGTGGTTTATTTCTACCGTCCTTCTATGGCTCGAATCTCAATAGCAGTTGCAATTCGAGTACGTACCTCATCATAAATGGGTATATCAATGCCCTCTGCTACTTCGAGGGATACTGCTAACCCATAGGTGGCTGGCTCTTCCATTCGACGTGCGTCCTTTCGACAGTTAACCTTGATTGTCACCGTATCACCGTCGCTGAATGGAACCGCGCGATCGTTTTCAAACACTTCATGTTGCACAGTTCCACGTCTAACTGTACGCCACTCGGCGTCTTGTCTGTCGGAAGCCAAAGCAACTCCTTCGACTTCGAACCAAAGGTTGGCAATTCGATATCGTTGGGTGCTTGAGGCGACTTGTGATAAATATGCCAATGTCACAGTTAGTCTCCGCCGGTCACGTCGAGCGGCCAATGACGGCGGAAGTGGTAGAGTAAACACATGGGCCTCTCCATCATTGAGTTGCCCAAATCCTAGTATCGATACCCTTTGTTCCGTACAGTCCAGAACCCTCGAATAATCTGGAACTCCATAACCAATCCACCTGCTTATCCAATTGCGGATTTGGCGGCCATTATCCTCAGTTTGAAGTATTTGCCGAAGTCGCTCCCCAATATCTTCCCACGAACATCCGTGTACGATCATCGCCTTGAGCAAGGGTGCAACATACGTGGTGAATTCAATATCAGGCGCTTGTTCATCGAATATTTCCAACAGCGAGTCGTGACAAATACACAACGTTCGACTTATAAGAGCAGCCGAATTGCTGGTTCCGCAACAATACGCAGTCTTGTTTAGGTCACCGGGATGGCTACTCGGTGACGCAACTTTGTTGCCAGGAGCTATTCGGAAATGGCGAGATTCGAGGATGGCATTGGCATTTGTGCCTATAGGTCGATTGTAGAAAACTCGGCCGCCATGGCAGATTAAATCAGGTTTTACGGAGCGGCGGTATCCGCTGCCAAATGCAGACACCGGACTTGGAAGAGCGTTCTCAAATAGGTTGATGACGTCGTCGCTATGGCTTTCTGTTGAGTTGTCACGGTGCAATGCACCTACCGCGATTCCGTTGATGCTCTCGGCGGGAGAGAGTAGCATCCGATGGCGTGCGTTCTCGTATAGCTTCTTGACACTGAGTTCCTCGCGGCCTTGATCGCCAAGATCATTAAAACCATCTACCGAAATCCCGGTGTCAATGTCATCAGGGTGGTTGCCCGCACTGATCACAAAGAGCACCTTGTATTTCACACTCAACCAATCCAAGAGTCGCGCGAGTGGGCTCATCGCTTGCGTAAACTGGCGGCTTGGGTCGCCTATCGACAGGTTGATGATTCGAACGTTGGGTGCCGTCGCCTCATGCGCGCCGTCGTTCTCGAACATGCGACGAACCGCGCGGTGAATGAGATCAACAACAAGCACATCTGACGGGATATACTCGGGACGAGGCGATTGATGCCAATTGATCGGTTTCATGATAGGGCGAACATAGACTCGACGAGCCAACGGGTTTTCTGCTTTACTCAAATCACCGTGAACGACCAGAGAGCTTATCGCTGTTCCGTGCACACGATCTGCCACGGTGTATTGTGAAGCGAAATCGTCTGGATCATCAATAATTAAACGATCTGATAACAGCATATGATTGGTTAAAGGGAGACCATCAAAAACAGCAACAATCGGATCGCCGGACGGGCTTCCTTGATCTTCGGAAACTTCAAAATCCGTCAGGTCGCCTTCAATCGGTGACTTTCCTGTCGCCATTTGACCCACAGGTCTGAAGAACATGATACTGTCACATTTGACCAACTCTACATTCGAGTGTTCTATCGCCTGCTGTGCAACTTGCATCGGTAATTCGGCCAAGATCGAGTGGTAAGCAATATCGCTAAGAACACATTGGGTCAGAACCCTTCCACCAAGGTCCTCAATCAATGAGGTGAGTTGACGCGCCGCGTCTAGCCGCTTGATTTCAGAATTGCGAAACCACAGTTCGATTTCACCACGAACCGGCTGATTGGGGGAATGCTCCAGATTTTCACGCCAAATATCTAATACACCGGTTTCATAGAGGCGGTCTTGCACATCCCAACGTCGAATATCCTTAAGGCAGAGGAACACATCTCGAAACTTGGTAAAGCCATGATCAAAGTTCATGTTTTCGTCATTGCTGTAACGATTCCACAACGCAAGCATTTCATGTAGTGCCTGCTGATTTGTCATGACCAGATAGAGACGGCCACTTAGTTCTTTTTCCGGTTTCTTCTCATCATAGAAATCTTCGTCTGGGGCAATCTCCTCAACTTCAATTTCCCCCATCCACTCAAGCCCTTCAATCCGCCGGACAGCATTGGCAAAATCTTCGATGTTACCGATGGTTTCAATCACCAAAACCTGTTCTGGCTCGACACCGGCAGCCGTTCGCTGTAGTTCGACTTGCCTCGCATCGAATGCCGTCTGAAGGTGGGCGAATATGGGAAACACTCTCTCTCCTTGCCTTCCATGCGAGGGTTTATGAGTTCGACTAAAGCCTTGGGGCAGATTACCCTTTTCTGCAAGTTCGGGAGTGGGAAATAGCAATAATGGTCGATCCGGCATTAGTCGTTACTCCCGTTTTGCTGCTTCGTTTTGGCTGAGCGTGCCGCCCAAGTCCTCAGCGTAAGAGCAATAATCGACTTCATATCCGAATCAGGTTGTTCGAGTACATATTTGCGAAACACGCTCGCTCCAAATTCCTCAGCTTCGGCGAAATTCACACCTTGGAGCTTCTTCGCTAAAGTCTCTGGTGCGTAACCCAGCGGCACATTGATCCTGCGTTCAAACTTTGCAAACCAACCAGCCAGTCTCGCACGAGTCGGTTCGGGCAAAACCATGCGAACTTGAAATCGTCGCCAGACAGCCCGGTCGAGAAGCTCTGCGTGATTGGTGGCCCCAATCACGACCACGTGGCTGGGCAACGAGTCAACCTGAAGCAGCAAGGAACTGACGACTCGTTTGATTTCTCCGGTTTCATGAGTGTCGCCCCGTTCCTTGCCCAACGTCTCAAATTCATCGAAGAACAGAACACATTTCCGCGTAGCGGCATGTTCCATCAACCTTCGCAAACGAACGGCAGTTTCGCCAAGATAGGTGCCCACCACACCATCGTACCGAACGACAAGCAACGGCACCATCAACGACTCAGCAATGGCTTCTGCTAGAGATGTCTTTCCATTTCCTGGTGGACCAATGAGCAGTACTCGATTGCGAGCTTCCAAATTGTATGATCGAAGCAGATCCAGTCGATGGTGCTCTTGGACAACTTCTCGCACGATCTCAAGTACTTCCTTTGGTAATATAAGATCCTCGAGTTTCCGTTCGGGTATCACTTCATGAACGAAATTACTGATCCGATGATCTAATGTGGCGGTCCCGTTGAAAATCGGTTTGGTTGCAGGTATCGAACGCAACAAGTCTTCCAGCTTCTCGGCCAACACTGTGTGTTTCTTCGCTCGCTCTTCTGCGATGATCGACTCAACAACCTTTCGGAATCGGGCTTTGTCGCCAGCCATTTCGAATTTGACGAGAGCGGTTAGCAAGTCAGCTCTAGCCATTCTGAACTCCAATATTGATTAATCCACCAAGTTTATAAGCCATTTCCCTTAATTTGTTTTCAGAATTAACGTTGGTGCTGTTGTTTTTTTCGTCAGCCATTCTCTTTCCTCTCCTTTGTTCAACATATAGCTCTACGAGTTTCGGCAGTACGAAATATCATGATAGCTGCCAATTCGTTTTCCTATTAACCGCATAAGTTGTAATTTATAATGATATGTGCCTTCGTGCAGCCGAATATCATTTTCAAATTACGAAAAAGAAAGAAAAAGTCAAAGTCAATAATCTTACATGAAAAATCAAAAATAATTGTTCTTGTATTTACCTACGAACTTTAAGTTCACTGTTGTTTTGAGAGGGTAATCATGCACAGTTTTTTTACGCCAACGGCGTCAAACATCCCAGCCCAGGGTTTTCCATGTTTTTGGGAAAACCCTGGGAACTCAACCAATATAATAAAAACCCTGAAAGGGTTTTACAATCGTTTCTTCGCTCATTCCCAAACGTAGCGCTCATCAAGCTCAACGCCATATTTCTTGCATAGCCGGCGAAATTCATTTTGAAATGACTCTTGGACATGGTGTTCTGCCTGGGTGGCGATGTATTCTCTGACACTTTCAACATGAGACGGACTGATAGAAAATGCACCGTATCCTTTTTGCCAGTAAAAAGAGAGCAGTTCTCTATCTTTGCCCTTAACCCATTTAGAGGAATCACGCTTGAGATTGCCCATGAAATCTGCCACTGCGACATTCTTTGAGTGGCGAGTCAATAGGTGCACGTGGTCATCAATCCCACCAATTGACAATGAAGGGCATTGCAGGTTTTTACAGATTCCTGCTAAATATGCATGAGTTTGCTGGCGTATTTTTTCATTGTTTAGAAACGGCTGTCGGTTCTTTGTTGAGAATATAATATGCAGATAAATCTGTGTTAGTGATTGCGGCATGCCTGTTGGCCTTTTTCTTGTTAAACCCTTTCAGGGTTTTATTGCTTCATATTTTTTCCCAGAGTACACGACAAAACTGTGTACTCTGGGCTGTGAAGTTTAACGCCGTTAGCGTATTTGGTAAAATCTCAGTGTTAGGTTAAAAAAAAGAAAGTTGTCTGCATTAATTACGTTCTACGATTTGGTTGAAGAAGATAAAAAAATCAATATAGAACCAAACTTCATAGCTTTTTAGCCAACAATGGGTTTAGTGACTACAGGTGGTACCCTCCCTTCGGGTGTTTTAACTCTTCCAACGAGATTTTGACTCATCCTGTGGAGTTTTGACATATTCCTGCGGAAATTTTACTACTTCCTGCGGAGTATTTATCCTTCCTGCTGGTTTTTCCACCCTTCCTGCGGGATTTTTACTCATTCTGCGGGTGTTTTGTCCTTTCCTGCGTCAATTTTACTCCTTCCTGCGGAGTTTTCACCCTCCCTGCGGGTTTTTTTAGCCTTCCTGCGCATATTTTACCAGTCCTTCGGGCATTCCCCGTAACGCCGGTAGTCATACAGACTACCGGCTACGGCGGGGGGATAGATTTATTCATCTGAACCTGGTGATTGCACCGAGGATGTTTTTGCGGCGGCGCGGGCCCTTCGGAAATACTGGCTGCTGTAGCCTTTCTGGCGCTCATCATTGCGCCAGAAAACATATTGGCCGCAGTCCCGCACTTCGTCCACTGCTTGTTTGAGATAGGTATAGGCCTGATCGCGGATTACCCTTGCGTTATTATTCTCTTCACGGTCGGTGGTTGCCTTTGCCAACAGGTCGGATAATGCGTCTGCGGTGGTGGCGGCTTCATCCAATAACGCCACCTCGAAATTTATCTTTTGCAACGGTTCGAGGTTTTCTTTGCCTAATACGGCAATATCATTCAGGTCCTGTATCATATCGGCATGGCCGCTGCCCTCGGCAATAGCTGTCACACGACCGTGTAAGTCGCTGGCATTGCGGTAGGCATAACGCAAACTATGCAGGAGCCGGTTTCTCAAATCATAGCCTTCAGGTGATTGTTCCTTCCATTGTTTTTCTGCCTCTTCCCGGGTAAAGCGTTCCTTAAACCAAAGGGATTGCGCTTCACGTAACGCCCCGGCACGAACAGGGATTTCCTGCGCCTGCGCCCAATCCAGTCCGGCGCCGGTGAGCAGCGCTTCATCATCCTGGCACCAGTGATAGAGATTTTCAGCCTCCTGCAAATAAACATCTATTGGCATGTTTGGCGACTTGGTCTCTTCTGCCTCAATTGCCGTAATGGTTTCGAGCTTGGCCTGGTAGTCATCTTGGTTTGACATAATGTACCTCCTTGTTAGAATGAGTGAATGATTTAGTGTTATTGGTTAAAGTGTCAAAGTGTTTAGTCTTTCGTCCATTGATTATTTCAAAATGTCAGCACTCGGATGATGATATTTTGAGAACACACCAGTAAATGAAGTGTTATTTCATTTTAGGTACTTTAGGCATTATAGCTCATTTTAGATCTATTAGTTTTCGGGAGCGCTTTAAAGTGAAAACTGTTAGTTCTTCCTTATTTTATTGTGGTTTTATTGATTAGAACTGCTGCCCAATGGGTGCTGTTTGTTGAAATAGTGTTGCTTTATATCTCTAAAAGTCTCCAAACTCTGAATCATGATAGAAGAGGTGAGCCTATTTGTACGTAGTAGTATTCAAGTGCACTATTGGAATATAGAATCTATCGCCAGCCTTTATATCCTTGGGACACACCCATTTATCTAAATTAGGAACCTTAAAGCAATCCGACCCCAATTTACTTGTGTATCTTTTCATTTTGTCAAAAAATGGATTTCCAAGTTTATAGTTATGATTAAAGAAGTCATACCAGTAAATGTTTTTCAATCTTGAAGAGAAGTTTCTTTTAATTAGTCGATTGAGCTTAGAAGTTAAAGTAGAAAGACGGTCTCCATGTTGGAATACAATTTCGATGCCTTGATTTTCTTTATACAACGGGTCGTTCTTTAGTAGGATTTGGCGAACCAGCCAGGAGAACTCCATTTCGATGTCCCGTTTTTCACTAAGGATTACACCCTCCCGATCTGGCGGCGATGGGGAAGGGAGTTCTGCGGGATTTGTGTTAAATTGTTGCAGTGTATTATTATAGGCCTCTTCTTCACTTGAGGTGGAAATCTCATATGAGAAGTAACTGTCTTCAATGTGAACTTTGTCTTTTAGATGTCCCGCTTTCAAGAATTGCGGAGTAATTTTGACGGCAGCAAGAAATCTGTTTTGATTCTTTTCGAAGGCATAACTTGAGGTTGTCCACCTGGAGAAGGGGCCTACTTCTGGACGTTTAGAATCATGAATGGTCTCTCCCAAAAACTCACGATTTATATTTTCTTCATCTTTGCCATTGAGTTTTAATGTCAACCCAGTATTTGTTTCAATTTCAAATGTGATTTTTGGCAATCCATTTGACGATATTTCCAGAACCGGTGTTATATTACAAAGATTCTTAAAAACTAAGAACGATATTTTATTACTTATATTGGCCTGTCCTATTTCTTCAACAAACAAATTGACGGCAAGCCGACCTTCTTTATCCTTGGAACAAATATCAGAAGTCAGAGGATAAGAAAAATGCCACTCAAACCCTTTTTTACCCTCAATGTTTCGCTTAACACATATATACTCAGACTCTTGGGTTCTGTTAATATCTATGTAATTTTTGGGAATGTTCTCTCCGTCAGTAAACAGATGTCTTGTAAGTCTTTGTGAGTTTGTCATGTCAGATTTTAGTGAATAACATGCGCCTCCTTTAGTTTTAAAGAACACTTTTGCCGTGATCCTTATCGGCGTCTGGATATGATCACCAGTTCTGAGTTTGTCATAATACCAGCTAGGCACGACGATGTACTTTAGAGAGGTGGTCGTCGAAGTGGTGGAGGAATCTGTGAATGCCCCGGATGTATCACTTATTGAAAAAGTAACATCATCGTACGGAATTAATCCACCAGTGTCCTCAAGTCGAATCTGATTCTGAGCGAAAGCCAAATTAATAAATACGTTTATGAGCAAAAATATTTTAACTAAAAGCATCAGCCATCTCCATTCTTTTTAAATATCCTTTTTAATGGCAGCCCACCCCTTAGGAGTCAAGTCACTTAGTGTGTGCTTAGTACCGTGAGCAGTGTTTTCTGCCATCCTGCCTTCCCATACTGTGAAATTATTTATTGTGAAAAACAATGAATCTCCTTTGACTTGCCAAGTTCCAGGATAACCTTGCTCATCAATAAGGCTGCCGTCTGAATTGAATCGTACCTCTAAAAAATTATCTCCCGTTTGAAAATCCCATCGCCCAAGCAGCATACTAACTCTTATCGATGAGTACTGATTTGAAACCACATGTAACTGGGCCTTAACGTTTTGATTGGACTGGATTAGATTGATAATCTTATTTAGGTCTTCATCGTTCTTGGATGCCGCGTGACTAACCAAGTGTTTCAAATCTTCATCATTTACCTTTACTATGGCGAGTGTGGAGTCTAATTGAGGTTTAATTGCGGCGATTTTTTTGACAAGTTTTTGGTTAGTTTGCCGTAGGTTATATGAGTTTCTTTGAGCCTCACTCGTTGATTGCCAAGTAATTATGAGCATGAAGAATAATCCGAACGTAGACACAATTATGTAGGTCAACCCCCACTTTGTAATTTTTTTAGTTTTAGCATCTCTAGTTTCTGTGCATGCTGCTAATACCGCGACGATAAAAATTGTTATCTGTGAAATATAATTGAGCATATTATCTATTAAGTTATGTGAGCCAAAAGTTAGGCATTATTTCATTCTCCCAAGAACGGTGTTTTTAATGACTCTTCTCGTTGTATTTTTAGCTTTGCTCTTGGTCATAAGATTCAATTGCGAGTGCTTTGTACTTATGATCATTTGTTCCAATTTATTATTTACAAGATGTTTTTTTTCGGGTGCTCTGACGCAATCGAATTGTTCATTTATCCGTGGGTGGGAAACATCTCAGCATCGTCTACGTCACACTTAAAAAATAAAATAATTGAAACAAAAGTCAACAGAATCAATCAAAATAAGTTAATTTTTCGTGATTTGTTACTTGATTTCGCCATCTTTGCTACCTAAGAGCCCTAATAGCACCTTGTTTAGTCTGACTGAAAAAATCCGCATTGCGCTTAAAACAAAACAAAACAAAACAAAACAAAACAAAACCACATTCATGTCATTCAGGAGAATTTTTTTCAATAACCAACACTTTACGGCATTTCTAAAAAGTTCCCTCCAGGATGGCATGCTTCTCGCGAGTAGAGTTTTCGATTAGACATTTAACCAAAACTAACAAAAGGGAGTAATGGATTTTGGGAGGGTATTGATTCAGTAATTCTAAATAGCCACTTAATAAACAATTATCGATTATCGATTTTCAATTGTTTAGTCTCGCTCCAAAATCATAGCCGCTGCCATTGCGCCTGCCGCACAAATACTTACCAAGCCGTATTTCAGATTTCGACGTTTCATTTCATTTGCCAGAGTCGTTACAATTCTTCCACCCGTGGCAGAAAATGGATGCCCAATCGCGATGGAACCGCCGAGTGGATTGAGCTTCTCGTGCGGGATTTTTCCGATAGCTCGTTCTTTCCAACCTTTTTCCCAGGCTTTCAAATTGCACGCGACCTGGGCGCCGAATGCCTCGTGCACTTCAATAATATCCATCTCATCCAAAGTTAGGCCGGTTCGTTCCAGCAATTTTGGAACAGCCACACAGGGCGCCATTAACAGCCCGTCATTTGGGTCTATGGCCGCATATTTAAAATCCTTGATGAAGGCCAGTGGTTCACGCCCGTTCTTTTTTGCGCGTTCTTCCGACATTAAGAGAACTGCTGATGCACCATCTGTAAGAGAACTTGCATTGCCCGCCGTAATTGTACCTGCTGCGCTGCGGTCGAACACAGGTTTGAGTTTAACTAACTTTTCGATGGAAGTATCTGAGCGAATGATTGTATCCCGTGCTACGCCTTTAACCGGATGAATCTCATTTTTTAAGCTGCCATTTTGAGTAGCCAAAGCCGCATTTTTATGACTTCTGAAAGCGATTTCGTCCTGTTCCTCGCGGGTTACCTGCCACTCTTTTGCCATAATTTCAGCATGCTCGCCCATACTTAATCCGGTAGAAGGTTCTGCAATTGCCGGTGCGTTGGGTTTGAAATGCCAGGGCCGAATTTTTAAAAATTGCCCAATCCGTTGACCCGCGCTTTTAGCCATAGAAGCATCCACTAAAATTCTGGAGAAACCCCTACCAAACAAAATGGGCGGATTGGACATGGACTCGGTTCCGCCGGCAATGCCTGTGCTGCATTTCCCCGAAACAATCGAGTCATGAATTGCTGTTATGGCATGAATTCCCGTGATGCAATTATTGGATACTGTGTGCGCTTTTATGGATTTTGGCAGACCGCTGTTGAAAACCACTTCCCGCGCAATATTGGGAATATTTGGGTTAAAAATTACAGTTCCGAAAACCAACTCCTCGATACTTTCAGGCGCAATTGCACTTTTTCCCAACAAACCTTTTACCGCCAGAACACCTAAATCTAGCGATGAAAGGTTTTTGAAGACAGTACCTGCTTTGACAAATGGTGTGCGGATACCATCGACGACAGCAACGCGGTTCCTTTTTTCAATAGCCATAATTTACCTTCCTATTTGTGGATTCTAACAGCCCAGCACCCCTTTCGCTGCCAAAATGGGTAGAATTATGTAAAGAATTGAATCCCTGATTAAATAGAATAAAATAACCAGAACAACAACTTTCCAGCCTTTTTCTTTTATAAAACCGCGAAACCCAACTTTTTTCCAGAGTGCCATCCACTCTTTTATAAAAAGTGGTTTGAAAATATTGCTCAATGTGAAACGACGTTCTTTTTTGCTTTCTGATTCGTTCATTATCTCTTTATTTATTTATGATTTTTATTTCGATGCGGAATCAATATACCATTATTTCTTAAAAGATCAAGAGTGTAAAATACTTGATTTAGTTGGCTTTATTTTCTATTATTGCACCTTGGCTCAAATAATTCTAACTAAAAAAAAGTGAACCTATGAAATTACATTATTGGGTACTCCTATTTTGTGCGACTTTATTATATAATGGTTGTAGTTCTATGAAATCCAAAGCAGATTTTCTTTTTAAAAATGGAAAGATTTATACTGTTGATGAGAAAATGACGGTTGTAAGCGCGATTGTGATTCAAGGCAACAAAATTATAGCGGTTGGAGATGAGAGCGAGTTAGAGCAATATATCGATGCCGAAACAAAGGTTATTGATTTGCAAGGAAAAGCCGTTGTACCGGGCTTGATCGATAGCCATTACCATTTTACCGGCGTTGGCAAACGTGAGTATGAACTCAATCTCGATGGCACAATCTCCTTGAAAGATTTCCTTAACAAAGTAAAAGCTGAAGTTGAATCGAAAAGTCAAGGCGAGTGGATTACCGGGCGCGGCTGGATTGAAGAAGATTGGCCGTCTAAAAAATTTCCAACGCGATATGATTTAGATAAAGTTGCGCCGAATAATCCGGTAATTCTGAGACGTGCAGATGGCCACGCTGCGGTAGTTAATTCGTTAGCTTTGAAATTAGCAAGTATTGATGAAACGACCCCGAATCCACAGGGTGGTAAGATCATCCGTGATAAAAAAGGCACTGCGGTTGGCCTGATTTTAGATAAAGCCATGCAGCTTGTGCGCAAACACGCGCCTTCCGATGATACTCCTGAAATGATAAGCCAATATGCGCTGAAAGCAAATGAAGTCGCCCTGAAATATGGCCTTACTAAAATTAATGATATGGGAGTGGATTTCCAGGAGACCGACGTTTATAAAAATCTTTATAAGCATAATAAACTGAAAATCCGTATTGCTGCATTTATTTACGGGCCGGGAGACAATGCCCAAACTCTGCTTGAAAATGGCGCCGAAAGAGGACTTTTTGATAATAAGCTGAGTATTGCGGGCATCAAAATTAGTCAGGATGGCGCCCTTGGTTCTCGTGGTGCTGCATTAGTGGAACCCTACAGTGACGCAGACACGAAAGGGCTGTTAATGCATAACGATGATCAAATTTACCCTGTCATAAAGCAAGCTGCCGAAAACGGTATTCAAATTGCGATTCATGCCATCGGCGATGCCGCAAATAAAAATATTCTTGATTTGTACGAGAAAGCAGCTAACGAAGTCGGTAATATTTCCGACAAAAGATTCCGCATCGAACATTCACAAATTGTACAGTTGGATGATATTTTACGATTCAAGCACCTCGGCGTAATTCCGAGTATGCAGCCCAGCCATGCCATTGGAGATCTGCATTTTGCTGTGCGCCGCCTGGGCATGGACCGAATGGCTGAGGGCTACGCCTGGCGTAAATTTCTGGATCAAGGCAATTTCATCCCATCGGGTTCGGATGCGCCGGTAGAAGAAGGGAACCCGATGATTGAGTTTTATGCTGCAGTAGCTCGCAAAGACACCACCGGATTTTCCGGAGCAGGCTGGTTTCCTGAATATCGCATGACGCGAGAGGAAGCTTTGAAATCGCTGACAATTTGGGGTGCTCAGGCTTCGTTTTCGGAAGAGTTTATCGGTTCTCTGGAACCCGGCAAATATGCAGACCTTGTGGTTTTGGAGCAAGATTTGATGACCGCTCCGGAGAGTGAACTTTTCAAAATAAAAGTTTTGATGACCATGATTGCCGGGGAGATGGTTTATAAAAACGATAAATTTGAGTAAGTGATGAATGTTGTTTTGCCACTAAGACTCGAAGGACACAAAGTTACACTAATGAAATTTGAGCAATTTAGTGAAAACATATTTGAAGAGTCAGAAATTGAAGCAATTGATATTAGGGACACTTTTGTGACACTTAGTGTCTTCCGCGCCTTTGTGGCATATAGAAAAATACTGCTTGGTAAGAACTAAACGGATTTAATTTTCATGTCAAATTTAGATAAATATTGTCCCGATATTTTTCATTACCAGAAGCGTAAAACCCGCGAAGTGATGGTCGGTAAAATCGGGGTTGGTGGCGATAACCCGATTCGCGTGCAGTCCATGACCATTGCCGATACGCTGGATACCAAAGCCACTGTAAACGAGGCTATTCAACTTGCCGATGCAGGCTGTGAAATCGTGCGAATCACAGCTCCTTCGATCAATGAAGCGGAGAATTTGAGGAACATCAAAGCTGAATTATTAGCACGCGGTTACGATGTCCCTTTGGTAGCTGATATCCATTTTACTCCCAATGCTGCAATGATTGCCGCAGACCACGTCGAAAAAGTACGAATCAATCCCGGTAATTACGCCGACAAAAAGAAGTTTGAGCAGTACGAGTACAGCGACGACGAGTACGAAAAAGAATTGCTGCGCATCGAGGATAAATTTACCCCTCTCGTTCTAAAGTGTAAGAAGTTAGGGCGCTCCATCCGCATCGGTACCAACCATGGCTCGCTTTCCGATCGCATTATGAACCGCTACGGCGATACTGCCAAAGGCATGGTTGAATCGGCGTTGGAGTTTGTGCAGATTTGTGAAAACAATGAATATTATGATGTTATTCTTTCGATGAAATCATCCAACCCTTTGGTGGCAATTCAGGCATACCGTTTGCTTGCTGCCAGAATGAATGAACTCAGCATGGACTATCCATTTCACCTCGGCGTCACCGAGGCTGGTGATGGTGGTGAGGGTCGTATTAAATCTGCGGTGGGAATAGGCGGTCTGCTGGAAGACGGCATCGGCGATACCATCCGGGTTTCTTTGACCGAGGACGCGATAAAAGAAATACCCGTCGCGCAAATGCTGGCAAAAAAATATAATGCGTTTTCTCAAAATGGTTATCTCAATGGAAAGTCCACTCTCACATCTCAAGTGAAAATGCCACCCGCATTTGATTATTTACGCCGGGATACATTAGTCAGCAACCAGCTATATTACAAAATCGGCGGTGGTAATGAACCCCGTGTTGAGCTTCCTCTAAATTCACCCTTGGAAAACACCGAAGCAGCAGTAACAGAAATTACCGGAATTTTGGGCCAATCGGTCGCAAATTCATTAAATGTTTTGAATGGCAACGGCAAAAGCAAACACATTAACATCGGTGAAATCGTTCATTTTAAACTAGAAAGTCAGAATGATATCGTCCACCTGAAAACTCTTCGGAATGAAACGCATAAAAAACATCTCTACATCTCGTTTGCGGTGGATGTTTCTCTGGTTCTGCCGCACTTGGAAGCGGTTTTGCCATTAGCAGAAAAGTTGGTATTTACGATTGATGAGAACATCTCCACAGATGTTTTGACCGGGATTCTGACAGCAGCCAGGATGTTTAACAAACCGGTTGAATGGAAAGTGGTGACCAACGGCAAAAAGGTTTTTTCTACAATTGATAACATCTTGACCTCGGTTTTTAAAGCCAGCTTAAAATCTAAACACTGGAATTTTGTGTTTTCACTGGAAAGCAGCAACGGCAATGCAGATTTGGTTCGAAATTACCGCTACCTCGCCGGGAGATTGGACGCTAAACAAGGCAACTTCCCGATCGTGCTTCGCTACAAATCTGCTGAAGATTACGAGCAGGTGATTTTATCCGCTTCATCACAATTAGGCGCGTTATTTTGTGATGGCATCGGTGATTCAATTTGCATTGATTCCAGCTTATCTTATAATAAATTATTAGACCTCAGTTTTAATTTGCTGCAAGCCACGCGGCTGCGTATTTCCAAAACAGATTATATTTCCTGCCCATCCTGTGGACGCACGCTTTTTGATTTGCAGACTACCACCGAACGAATTAAGTCCCAAACCGAGCACCTGAAAGGTGTGAAGATTGCTATTATGGGCTGCATTGTCAACGGCCCCGGAGAAATGGCGGACGCCGATTTTGGCTATGTAGGCTCCGGACCGAACAAGATTAATTTGTATGTTGGCAAGGAGTGCGTTGAGCGCAACATTCCAGAGGAAGATGCCGACCAGCGACTGATTGAGTTGATTAAGAAATATGGGAAGTGGACGGAAAATTAAAAAATACTTGATCTTCTAACTTCAACCACTTATTTTAAGCAGACTTATAACGGAACTAAATTTCATGAATCTTGTTGCTTACATTTATCTAAGGCCTCATCACCGGTATCATCATAAAGCCAGGTGGTGGGTTCGCGATATATTTAATCGCAAAAGTTAAGCAACAGCACAAAACGAAACTTAAATTAACCCACTATCCTGAAAAAGGGCA
>JAJDAE010000015.1 GCA_029262035.1 Candidatus Zhuqueibacterota bacterium | reverse complement strand
CCCTTCTCGCTGGTTACAAAAGAGCCGTCAGATAAAATGGCCATGTGTGACGGATTGCAGCACCCACAAAAGCCTTCGATGCCTGTGGTAGTTCCTTCCCAGGAAGACCGCAACTTGCCGTCAAAGTTATAATTTTCCAGCGCCAAACGACCGGAATTAACCGCCCAAAGCAAACCTTCATGTCCAATGGCCACATCAAAATACGGGCTCGGGATAATAAAACCAGGGTGTCCTTTTTCTAGATCCCTTTCTCCGATTCGGCCGATTAGTTCACCTTTGGTAGTGTATCGCCAAACCACTCTGTTACCAGCATCTGCGATAAAAACATCCGAATCTGTAACAGCCAGTGATGTAATTTCTGCATTCGAATCAAGCATTAGCCACTCGGAAATTTGTAGCCTATCCTGAGTTAAAATATGAATTTTGTTTTTCGATCCAACAAATAATTGATTATCGGGTGATATTGCCAGGCATGTGGCAGGTTTTTTGAGTGAAAGGCTGGTGATTTCATTTCCCATTTCAGATAAAATAACAATGGCTGAATCCCCTGCCACAAACAGGTTGTCTTGCCCAACTGCCAAAGCAGTTAAATTGGACAGGTTTACTTTCAATTGTTTGGCTTCGTTGTAGCCGATTAAAGCGGGATCGGTTGGTTGTAACTGAAACATTTCAAAGTCGCCTTCGAACGGATCTATTTTTGCTCCGGGGCCACCAAGTTTGCCTTGCTTTGCGAGGTAGCCGGCTAAAACAAGCATTACGGCCAATGCGATGAATACATATTTTGCTGTGTTAAGTGAGTCTTTCATTTCTGTCTCACACCTTTAGGATCAAAGAGCGCTCTTCTTTCTTACATCTAAACAATATAATCTATGGTGGTCACGCAGCAACAATCTGCCATCCACCAAAGCCATAGGCCCCCAGGCATCGATACCATCCATGACCTGTATCTGTCCTAATTGCTTATAGCCGGATACCGAAGCTTGAAGCAAGGTTAATAAACCATCATCATTGAGGACAAACATTTTTTTATCAGCGATTAAATATGGTCCTAAACCAAAACGATTGGTCTTGCCGCTGCTCCAGACTGGTTTAGTGCAGTCATCCGGGTTATAACAAACGAGTTGCAACCGTAACCCGAGAGCGTCTTTTGGTTGAACGCTGAAAAGATGGCCTTTGTAAAAAATCGGCGTTTGCTGCTCGGAAGATATTCCCTTTGCAGGCTTATACTGCTGCAGTATTTCGGCTGTATAAACACCACCTGATTCGTTGAGTTTAAATAACATACTGCCGGCACCATAACCGGCGGAAACAAACACACGGCCGTCCTCCAATATCACCGGGGATGGCGCAACTACAGATGGCGCCCATTCGTCGATTTCCCATAGAATTTTACCGGCATCTTCGCCTTCAGCTGCAATGCCAACAACACCTCCGATTGCACAGTAAATGTACATTTTCTTTCCGTTGAATACCATGGGCATCACGGAAGAATGCGACATCTGCCAGTTTTTTGGGTTTGGCGTTTGCCAGATGATACTACCGGTTTTACAATCTACGCCAAACATCAAGGCTGTGCCACCGGCCGCAATCACGGCAACACCGTTATCGATTAAAGCGCATTGTCCGGTATACCAGAATGGCGTTTCCACCGCATACTCTTTTTCCAAATCGATGCCCCACAGGAAATCACCGCTTTTACTTTTGACGCACATAACATGGCAACGCGGGCCGATACTGACCACAAAACTATCCGTTACAGCAGGTATTGTACGGGAGAGTCCATGATTTCGCTTAACTCTAACTTTATATGAACGCCGCCAGATTTCTCTGCCATCTTCTAACGAAAAACATCTGAGGGCATCGCACTTCTCCTCTTCGTCGTAATCCAGGATGTAGAACCGGCCATCAAAAATGGCTGGCGCGGCGTGGCCTTCTCCCAGTTCGATTGACCACAAAACTCTCGGAGGATTGGTTTCCCAATTGTCTGAGAGACTAATTTTTTCCCCATTTATGTTATCAAAAGAGGTTCCTCTGAATCGCGGCCAAGAACCGGGTATGTTGGATGGTGTGCCATCAAACACCTGAAAGAATTCACCAATATTGATATTTTCTGTGGGTATGCTAAGAGCGCTTGCGTCCGGACGATTATCCATGCCAGGGGTATGTAGCACGAAATCTTTGGTAGGGTCTGTGGTAATCCACCAGAATAAAAGTAGAAATGCTATTCCACCGGCAATACTTGCAGTATAGCTGACTATTTTCTTATTGCTGCTGATATTCATTTACGCACAATCATAAGTGAAATAAGGCCCGTGTCAGAGGTGTATCGGATATTTATGTCTTAATTAAAGGATTTCATGAACCTTAGTCAAGATTTACGTCTTCAATAAAAAAAAGATTCTTTTATCTTTTTTACCTATTAACCCAACAAAATTTTAGTTTAGAGGACTGTTTAAATAGGTGCGATTGCGTACGCCAGGTGGCGCTAAATTGTTGGGGCTTTTGGGGGAACCTCCTTGATATTCTTTCCCCCAAAAAAGTGGACATGGTGTTAAGTTAGATATTTAGCTTTTTCGAATTCAAAAGATGCCATATATTGTATTGTTGAATGGATTCTTTTTCTATTATAAAACATTTCGATGCTTACTGCTCTCAAATAAAATATCTATCCCAACCAAATATGATAAGAATTATGTGCTTCCAATCGAGAGGCAGGGATCTTTGTTTGACAAATTATAGCTGTAGACTTAATGCAAAAATACCTTGCTATTTTCAAACATAATTCTACATTTGATTTGTCCAAAACTTGCCGGGGTGGCGGAATTTGGTAGACGCAAGGGACTTAAAATCCCTCGGAGATTTTTCTCCGTGCCGGTTCGATTCCGGCCCTCGGCACTTCCTTTTTGTAATCCAACCCAAATTATCCCAATGACTTTCTATTAATTTTGAATTTAATTTATTGGATAGGTTTCATCCCTGGCATTGCTACTTATGGGGAGATTTAGTTTGAGAGGGCTGGACGCGTGTGTTTGGAAATGTTGACAGCGGACTGATTGATTCGCCTAGTAAGGCGGACTATTGTTTGTGTGCCGAAAATCCTTAGGTGTCTGACCTGTCCATTTTTTGAATGAACGGTGAAAAACACTTGGTTCGGAAAAGCCGAGCAAATAGGAAATTTCGGTTATAGAGAGTTGTTGATGGCTCAGGTGCTGTATGGCTAGTTCTTTTCTTACATTTGTTAATAATTCATTAAATGAAAGCCCTTCATCACGCAATTTTCGTTGCAGGGTTCGAATGCCCAAGGCCATTTTCCCAGCCACGGTTTCAATGGTAGCTTCATTTGAGTGCAGTAAGTCTAACAAGTGCCGGCTCACCTTCCAGCTGATATGTTGTTTGTCTACAATTTTTAATAGAATATCATCCGCTAGTTTTTGGAACATTGTATAAAGCTGTGGATTTGCATGGGCGATGCTATCATCCAACTGTTCGCGTTTAAATACCAACTCATACCTCCCGGCATTAAAATTTAATTCACAGCCAAAAAAGGATTTATAAGGCTCCAGGTTTTCGGGGGCAGGATGATCAAAATAAAGCGCTTCAGGGTTGATTAATTTTCCGACCAGTTGCCGGTGCATATTCACATGCACTGCAAAATGGAAAGCCATGGTATAGTTGCGTAACTCAAGCATATCCGGATCCGCAATTTTTACCAGGGCATGGCCCGTTTGAGAGCGTTCTTCAAATGAAATGTGCAAACCGTCGCCAACGATTCCCTGATAGTCAAGGCAGCGTACATAAATATCTTTTACAGTTGGGGCATTGAGTAAAAGATAGCCAAAGATGTTGAAATGGATGGGCTGTACATGTTGCCCTATAAAAAGCGGTATATTTTTATCGCCCGAGAGTTCTACTGCCGCTTTTAGAAGTGTGCCGCAATAACGACTTGGTACCCGGTTTTCAACATCGTCAAAAATTTGTTGATCCAGGCCAACAGCATCCAGAAGTATTTTTTTACTTAAGCCGAGTTTGGCTGCCGGGTAGAAAATTGAGTTTAATAATGCAACGGAAACAGTTTTCATTTAAATAGTCATGATTTTGATTTTGAAATTATACTGTTCTGTCTATGAAATGTCAAGATATTTATGCTAGACTCCTTGCTGCTTAAAGCAAATAAATTAAACCACCCTCAGCGGAGGGCGACCCCGCAAGCGAGACGCGGTAAGCGGCTGACCATAATAGTGCGCGAAGCGCCACATTTTGAGGAGGCACCCGCAGTCCGTGCAGGACGCCTGTTTTTGGCGGCCGGAGCGGTACTGAATAATTTAGAAATGTTAGGGGTGAAGGTTAATATGTGCGGGTTAGAATGGCTGTAAAACCAAAAGGTAAAAATAGATTTTCTGTGATGGCTAAGGTTTTGTGGGTCTGTTTTGTCACATATTGTCATGTTTTTTTCGCAAATGGTCAATAACAAAAAGTTTGAAATGTAGTATATCTTCAGTATTAAATTTGAAGTCTTAAAAATAAATATAGAGGAATCTTTATGATACCCAATACTCTCATGCTTTGTTTAATTTTTTTTGCCGGTGGTGAGGCAGGCCGCGAAATCGCTGAGAAGGCTCAGGCGACACAGCGCAATTTTGTGGACGAGTCCGTTACCACGACGATGTATTTGGTTAACGCCAACAAGGATACAGTGGTGCGCCATCTGCGAAACTTGACCATCGAACGAAAAAACGCTGAGGATTATTCGATTATTCAGTTTTTGAATCCACCTGATGTTCGCGGTACGGGGCTACTGACATATCAGGTTCCGAGTGGCGATGATAAGCAATGGCTGTATTTACCCGAGCTCAGGCGCGTAAAACAAATTTCTTCCAGAAATAAATCCGGGGCGTTTATGGGGTCGGAGTTTGCTTTTGAGGATATTTCAAATAATACCTTAGACCGCTTTACTTATAAATTAATTGGGGAAGAGGAGTATGAGGGCAAGGCGTGTTATATCGTTGAGCGACTGCCAACTTATAAAAGCTCCGGGTATACAAAAATCAAAACCTGGTACGATAAAGCAACTCATTTAATTCATCGTGCCGAATATACCGACCGCAAAAAAAGTTTGTTGAAAGTGATGACATTTAACGGCTGGCAACAGTATAAAAACGGCACCTGGCGTGCAGAGCAAATGCGGATGGAAAATCTACAAACCCGCAAGGTGAGTACTTTGATTTTCTCTGATCGCAAGATGGGGGTTGGTCTTAAAGAACGTGAATTTAATAAACGCAATTTGCAGCGTGTTTTGAAATAGTGGTGAATTTTATGCTTAAGAAGTTGATGATTTGGATGGGCGTGTTTGTCACTGGCATTCTGTTTGTTTTGCTGACAAGAAGTAGTGTGTACGCCCAGGATGTGGTCATCTCTGAAAATATAAATATGCGTTTTAACGGAAATATTGGGGTCGAGGGTTGGTATTTCCCACGCAAAGCGCCAGTCGGATTAAGTGACCACCGGAAAAGCGTTAATGGGCAACTCGATTTGACTTTTCAATTTAAGCCTCCTGTGGAGTTCCGACTGAACCAACGATTTAAGATAGATTTTGATAACAGCGATCTCAATCGATATGAAATTGAGGATATGTATCTGGATTATTTTAATCTGAATTTTGAGGCGCGTGCAGGGTTTCAAATTTTTTCCTGGAAGACTGTGGAGAGCGTTAGTCAGGCGGACTTCCTGAATCAGACCGATTTAGAAAATGATTTACTTGATGCCGATAAATTGTCGGAGCTTGCGTTACGACTGCGATTTGTGCCGAATACGGCGGTTGAACAGGTGTTCGAGTTTTATTACCTGCCGCGGATGCGGGCAACGCGCTTACCGATTGGAGAAAATCGTTTCTCGTTTGGTCTTCCGGTTTCAAATGATGCAGATGACCATCTCTATCAATCGGATATGAATGAATGGCGGCCGCAGTTTGCGTTGAGTTACGAACGGTTTTTCTTTGGGCAAGTCGGGGCGCGGTTCTTCTACTTTAACGGTTATAATCGATTTCCCGGATTTGCCTTCGACGGCCGGAATTTTATGCAGGAATACAGATTGGTGCATAAGGGCGGTTTGGCTTTTCAGGGCGAATTGGATGCCTGGCTGTTGAAGGGCGAAATGGTTTATACTTCTTACCAAAAGGATTTGCTGAATCAGTTGGGGCAATCCATAAGGCCGAAATACTTTGCCTACACGCTTGGCTTCGAGTACACATTTTATTCAGCCATTGTTAGAAATCATGACGTCGGCGCAATTGTAGAATTAATCGGTGATACGGATACCGGAAAGGCGGCCGCAGAACTTGAGGGTTTTCGTCCATTTCGCAATCACCTGTTTGCCGGGTTTCGTTACGCGTTTAATAATATCAGCGATCGCAGTTTTTTATTTGGCGGCTTTGTTGATTACCGTGAGGGTGATATGATTTTGAGTTTTGAATATGAAGACCGGATCTCCGATGTGTTTACGGTGAACTTTATTTATACAGATTTAATTGTGGATACCAGCCCGCTGGATACATTTAGCCATGCGGACCGACTGTTACTGGAAGTAAATTATAATTTTTAGTTTATTGCAAATCTTGGGTTAGTGGTTTTGTTATTAAATTTAACGAGTTGAATACTTCGGTTTTCAACCTAAAATAAAGAGGGAAAATTTATGTTTGGTGAAACTCCAAAAAAAATCGGCAGGTTTGTGTTAAAATTTCGTTGGGCAATTATCTTAACAAATATTTTACTTCTAGTTGTTTTGATGCTGGCGATAAAGAATCGTGGAGAGATATTCCAGGCGCACACCGAGTACATGGCAGAGGTTCGGAATAATCCATTGATTGCTGACCCGGACCATGAGGCGCCACCTCCAATTTTCGACGCTGACTACCATGTGTGGTTTAAGGACGACAACCCCGAACTGGTTGCTTATGATGAGTTTCAAAAAACTTTTTCGAAAGATGACAACCTCGTGGCCGTGGTTGTAGCGAAAAATGGTGCACTCTTCACCAATGACAATCTCGCAAGTTTGCAGCTTCTCACCGATCAGTGCTGGACAATTCCATATGTTAATCGTGTAGACGGCCTGACCAATTTTAATTACACTTATGTTGATGACGATGATTTGCTGGTAGAGGATTTCATTTATGACCTGCCGCTGAGTGATGAAGAACTTGCTGAGAAAAAACGACTGGCTCTTAGCGATCCGCTCATGCCGCATTTCCTGCTTTCGCCGAATGCGGATATCACCCAGGTACAAATGAAAGTTATTATCCCGCGTGATTTTTCAACCGGTAACCTTGAGGCACGCGCAGCTATCGAAAAATTGGTTGCACGTATCACTTCAGAGCAAGTCGCTGATGAAAATGGGTTTATGGTTGACAACCCAGACTATAATCCGAACCTGGAAATTCGTCTATCCGGTACCACGATGCTTAGCTCATCTTTCCAGATTTTTGCACAAAATGATGTGCAGAATCTTTTGCCGTTTATGTTCCTGTTTATCATGATAGTGCTGGCGGTTTCTATTCGTTCCTTTTGGGGTACAATTTCACCCATTTTGTTGCTAGCCACTTCTGTATTTTTCCCAATTGCTTTATTTGTCGGTGTTTTCCAATTCTCATTAACTAATGCAACCATGAATGTGGTGCAAATGATGGTTGCTGTCGCAATTGCAGATTCGGTGCACGTACTCGTTATTTTTTTCCGTGGCCTACGGAATGGGCTGGACAAACGCGGTGCCGTACTTTTTACAATTGAAAAGAATTTTTTGCCTTGCCTGATTACCTCATTAACGACATCTATCGGATTTTTTAGTTTGATTTTGCAAGATATTCCGCCATTTCAGCATTTAGGCATGTTTGCCGGCATAGGCACGATTTACGCTTTCTTCGCATCTATTTATACCCTTCCGGCATTTCTTTCTATTCTGCCATTTAAGAAACGGCAAGTCAATAAAGAGGCCGTTCGTGCACATGAAAGTAAAGGATATGAAGGACTTGCTAATTTTGTCGTACGTTTTCAAAAGCCAATTCGTCTCACTGCCTTGGCTGCTTCATTGATTGGTTTGTATTTTATTTTCCAAATAAAAATCGATAATAATGCAATTAAATATTTTGATGAAGGTACAGAATTTCGCCAGGCGACTGAGTACATCGATCAGAATATAATTGGGGTAAATCCCATGGAGTTCGCCTTCGATTCAGGTGAAGAAAACGGTATTTATGATCCCGACTATTTACGGAAATTGGAAAAATTTCAGGACTACATAGGCTCGCATCCGGAGTATGAAATTACTTACGTTTCAAGTATTGTGGATATAGTAAAACGCATCAACAAAACCATGAATGGTGATGATCCTGATTATTATCGGATTCCAAAAGACGGTGAATTGGGCGCTGATGGAAAGCCAATTAATGCAAAGAAACTCATCGCGCAATATATGCTGTTATACCAAATGTCATTGCCTCAGGGCATGGAACTCACAAGTCAAATCGATCTCAGAAATCGCGTGACCCGGGTTACGGCTTTTGTCCGGTCTATATCTTCCTTTAAATTGTTGGACGATGTGAAAATAGTAAAAGGGTGGATGCAAGAGAATATACCCTCGGTTAATGCCATCGGCGTTGGCGTGCCAATAATGTTTGGCAAATTGATGTCCCTTGGTATTCCGGGTATCTTAAAAAGCTTGGGCGTTTCATTGGGTTTTATAACCATTGTGTTGATGGTTACTTTTCGTTCCGTCAAAATTGGACTTTTCAGTATGATTCCCAATGTTTGGCCAATGGCCATTGTGTTTGGTATGATCGGCCTGGTTCAGACACCGGTAAATATGTCTGTAGCCGTTGTGGGGATGATTACGCTTGGCATTGTTGTGGATGACACGGTTCATTTTCTCACAAAATACTTGCGGGGTCGGCACGACGGAAAAAATCAACATGATGCAATTTTATATGCATTTCGTCAAGTCGCCACACCTTTGATTTACACTTCACTCATTTTGGTTGCAGGTTTTGGTTCGTTAACACGATCTGAGTTTGTTTTAAATTCTGACCTGGGACTTTATTGCACGATGATTATAGTCTTGGCGCTGCTCGCTGATTTTATTCTGCTGCCGGCAGTTATTTTGAAATTTGACAAAGATAAAATTGAAGACAAATCCAAAGTTGTAGCGGCAGATCGGGTTGCAAAAGAGGTTTAAAACTTTCAAATAATCAAACCGAATGGCTGTAACCGGCAATTTGTTGGTGGCAGCCATTTTTGTTTGTAGAGATGTTTTTTTTAATAACTACCATAAAAATATTGACATTGTATATGCAATAGCTATATATTTTGACAAGGATAATATGGGATGAAAACAAGAATATTAAATTAAAAATAGAAAGAAATATTTCTTTCGAGCGGATAGCAGATTTGATTTTGGAGGAAAATTTTATTGAGATAATTGAACATCCTCAAAAACCGAATCAACAAATATTTGTTTTAGAATTGAATGATTACATTTACGCAGTACCATTTGTAATGGACACTGATGAAAATATCGTACTTAAAACTGCTTTCCCGAGTAGGAAACTGTACAAGATATATAGAGGTGAAAAATGAAGTTAGATAAATACGAACAAAGCATCGAAGACAATATTTCAGAATACAAAAGCATCTCAGCAAAGAAGGGGGATAAAGTAAAAAGTATTCTTAAAAAATCAAAAGAGAAGAAAAGTGTAAATTTGCGTGTAAATAGCCAGGATTTGGATTTGATAAAACGAAAAGCTGAACAGGAAGGTATTCCGTATCAGACGCTCATTTCAAGCGTTTTACACAAGTACATAACGGATCAACTCGTAGATCAGAAAAGCATATTGAAAAGTCTTCAATTATTAAAATATAATAACTAAGTGCGTTATCCCATGTGTGAAAATTGAAAATGGTCCAAATTTGGATTGACGCCGATGCCTGCCCGGTGATGGTAAAGGAAATATTGTTCCGGGCTGCTAAACGGTTAAAAGTACAAACCACTCTGGTGGCCAACAAACGCATCCGGATACCACATTCTGAATATATCAAAGCAGTACAGGTAAAGGCTGGTTTTGATGTTGCGGATGAGTGGATAGTTGAAAGACTCAACCCTGGCGATTTAGTTATCACGGCGGATATCCCATTGGCATCACAGGTGATAAAAAAAGACGCTTCAGCATTAAACCCACGCGGGACTTTCTACACGGAAGAGAACATTCAGAACTATCTCGCCCAACGCAACCTGATGGATGAACTTCGTTCAACGGGCGCAATTACCGGCGGTGGCCCCCCTACACTAGGCAAGAAAGATACTCAGGCATTTGCTAATGAGTTGGATAAATTTTTAACGCGGCGGTTACGGGAGTCTTGAGCTTTTGTCTAACCAAAACCTTTTTGGTATCTTGGCACATCTCCCTTACTTAGTTCAATGCTAATTGGTCAAAGGATTGCAATTTCACTTTTTTTGTTGCATTGGATTTATTAATCATTAAATTTTAAGAAGCTTAAAAGTCACATCGCATTTTCAACCGTTTTATAATATTTTAAAAAATTTAAAGAGTTCAGAAGTATGGGCTTAAATATTTTAGATGATCTGGAAAAAATATTTACCATCCTCGCAATCATCATCGGTGGGCTGTGGGCGTATTTTAATTATTTTAAAGGGCGGGTATATCGGACCCGGATTGAGCCAAAAGTTTCAGGCAAGGTATTTTATAAAGATGACTCAACCTATCTTATTGTATCTGCTCAGCTTAAAAACGTGGGCTTGTCCAAGGTAAACCTGCAGAAAAAAGGTTCAGGTTTCAGAGTCTTTAAATATTTAGGAGGTAGTCAGCCCCCGGGAGCACGAACGGTTAAATACCATCGCCTTGGTACATTTTCTGTTTTCAATGATCACAGGTGGATTGAATCCGGAGAGACGATAAAAGAGGAGCAATTGATTCGACTGCCCAAGAGTGAGCACTTCGCTTTTTTATTAGAAATGCGAATTGTGGCGTATAAGATTTCTTTTAAAACAAAAAATGTTGTACCCATACCTGAACTGGTTAAGCAAGATGATTCATAATTTTTAGAGGTGATTTCTATGGACACAATCGAAGAGTTGCCGGTCTTTTCATTGGAGGAAGAACAAGAAGACCCGGAAGAAACAGAAGATTGGGAGCAGGAAAAACAAGAAACAGAAGAGGATTCTCAAGAAAATGCTGGTGAGGATATTGATTAGTTATTGCTAATAGAAATTCATTAAAATAAAATTTGAAGGTTAGTCATGGATTTAAAAACGCGTAAATTAAATTTGTTAACCATTGTCGGCTGGGTGGCCATCGTTGCATTTGTTGGGATTTATATCATGGAGCTTTTGCCGCATCATGGGCCCCCAATCACAATTAAATGGATCCGGGAGACCTTCGGCACAACCGGTCTGATCATTATAAATATCGTGATTGTGCTGGCATTTTTGGCTTTGCTGCCGTATCGCCGCGCGACTAAGTCGAATTGGAAATCAAAGGGCGCATTTATCGCATTTGTTATCGCATTGATGACTGAAATGTTTGGTTGGCCATTGTTCCTTTTTTTACTCTCACCAATGTTTGACATTCCTAAAATAGCGCCCGATTATTTCCGTTCACTCGGGCATTGGCCTGCCATGGTAGGTACTTGCATTAGTTTTTTGGGATTGATTTTAATTGCCATCGGCTGGCAGCAAATCCATAAAGCTGAAAAAATGGTGAAGACCGGAATTTATAAACGGATCCGTCACCCACAATATACCGGTATTTTTCTCTTTACGCTGGGGTGGATTTTACATTGGCCATCAATAATAACTTTAATAATTTGGCCGGTTTTGCTGATTGCTTATTATTGGCTGTCTCGCTTTGAGGAAAAAATGGCAATCGAAGATTTTGGCGATGAATATAAATCTTATATGAAAAATACAAAACGGTTTGTCCCATATATTTTGTAAAGGAACTTGTTATGAAATTTTCTTCCAAAAAGTACAACAGGTTTTTAGTTGTGTTCTCTACAGTTTTTATCGGTTTTATGATTTTGGGTTTCCCGATAAAATCAAAGTGCGCAGAAGTCCACCGTATTGGAATTCGAACAGTTGATGGCAAGGCCGGGTTTTACGATAAAATAACGGATGAAACCTTTATTCCGCGTGGAAATAATTACGTAGAACTGCGAACTGACCCGATGAATGTTTACCTTGTGAGCAGTCTTTTTTCAACAAGTTATCATGATCCTGTGGATATTGCTTACGATTTTGAACGCATGCAAGCGTTGGGTTACAATACTGCCCGCATTTTTGTAGATTTGTGTGTGCTGCCCGATTGTATTGGGTCAATCTCCGGCGGCCTCCGCGATGATTATATGGACAATGTTGTGGAACTGCTTGAGTTGGCTAAAAGGTATGGTATTTATGCTCTACTTACTGCAAATTGGCTGCCGAATTATGGCGGCTATCTTGATGCTCACGAGCCTTGTCGGCCTGACTTTGATCACGGCAATTGTTTGTTACTTTCAGAGCCGGGCGTAGCTGCTTATGTTCGGTTCTTTCAGGATTTTGTGCAAGGACTTCTCGACCGAAATGCACCATTGGATATTATCCTGGGTTATCAACTCCGTAATGAAGTTTCGTTTGAAAACAATCAACCTCCATTGAATCTTACCTCTGGAATTGTGACTACCGCGAATGGTAAGACTTACGATATGTCTTCTACCAATCAGAAAGAGGATATGGTTAATGAGGGTCTTATATTTTGGGCAAATACTGTACGATCCGCTATATTAGAACTCGACCCCACAGCTTTGGTTACCGCTGGTTTTTTTGCCCCGAATATACCACATGAATGGCGACCTGGCGATTGGCGGTTAGTACGCACTCGCAGCGTGTTACGCGACTCAGACTTGGATTTTTTAGATTTTCACCCTTACCCCGGGGTTGGGCTAACCATGCAGCAGCAGGCAGAAAATTATGGCATGATTGATTACCATGAAAAACCAATTGTGCTGGGTGAACTAGGTGCGTTTCGCAATTCATATGATTCTCCGGCGCAAGGGGCTCAAGCTTTATTAAGTTGGCAAGCTGAAGCCTGCGAAGTTGGTTTTGATGGTTTTATGCTGTGGTACTGGGACGCGCAGGATTGGGCAATAGTGGGAGATAATGTCTGGAGTCCCCATGATGGCAACGGTGAAATCGCTCGAGTGATGGCGCCTGTTTTTCAACCTGATCCATGTTTTGCACCTAAAGTCAATTTGTCGAAAGGGCAGCCCGCAACGGCTTCCAT
Source organism: Candidatus Zhuqueibacterota bacterium (assembly GCA_029262035.1). Lineage (GTDB taxonomy): Bacteria > Zhuqueibacterota > Zhuqueibacteria > Oceanimicrobiales > Oceanimicrobiaceae > JAJDAE01. The sequence goes on along the minus strand of JAJDAE010000015.1, from coordinate 1,477 downwards.
GTCTCTACCTGAAGGCCCGCCGGAAAATGCATTTGATGGGTTTTCGGGAACGAGTTGGCAGGCTGGCTCACATCCGGAACAATGGATTGAAGTGGATTTAGGTGACGACTCTGAGGTAGGAGAAGTTTCGATGTTAACGGATCAATTTCCGGCAGGGCGGACTGTGCATCAGGTTTTAGGTCGTCGTTCTGACCAGACTTCTTCTGATTTGCTACATGAATTTGATCAAGAAACAGACGGCGGGCAGTGGTTGACCATCAAGCCCGAAAGTCCATGGCCGAACATTCGCTGGGTCAGGGTTTTGACGAAAGTGTCGCCATCCTGGGTATCGTGGCGGGAGATAAATATTTTACCGGTTTTGGATACAACTTTTCTGCCATTGCCGCCCGCGCTTCGCTCCCCTTTTGATTATGCCAATATTGAATCAGGGGATCAAGAAATAGTTTGGGATATTGTGGAGAGTGCAACCAGCTATGATGTACAAGTTGCGCTCGATAGTTCATTTATGTCCCTCTTTGCGGCAGATACCGGCCTGGATGCAACAAGGGTGACTGTTGGCTCTCTGAATGCTCATGAAACTTATTTTTGGCGCGTTCGGGCAAATAATAGTACGGCAGCAGGCCCGTGGTCAAATATACGACGATTCTTTGTAACACCTCCGGCAGGTGTTAATGCAGCTAACACAATACCCGATAAATTTGAACTTCACCCTAATTATCCAAATCCATTCAATGCAGGAACGATATTTCGGTTTGATCTTCCGGAAAAGTCCGCAGTTAAACTTGTGGTATTTGATATACTTGGCCGCGCGGTTGCAACTGTGTTGTCGGAAGAAATGAAGTCAGGCCGCCACAAAGTTGATTGGCAGCCCGGGAATCTTGCAAGCGGTATTTATTTTTATCACTTAAAAGCTGGTAAGAATAGTCAGGTAGAACGTTTATTATTACTGAAGTAGTTTTTTGGTGTGAAGTTAAAACGCGGAGTCAATTATAATGGAAAGCAGTTGGAATAGTCTGGAAATTACCAAGCTGGCATTAGCATCGATTACACCGGTACTTATTGTGTTAATTGGGTATTGGCTAAATAATACGCTCCACCGTTTAGAAAATGCGCAATGGGCCAATCGAAAGCTTGTGGAGCACCGGTTGAAACTTTTCGATGAAATTGCACCGCTTCTAAATGACCTTTTTTGTTTCTACACTTATGTTGGGAATTGGAAGGAGCTAAGTCCGCCTGATATAATTGAATGTAAAAGAAAGCTGGATAAAATAATCCACGTTAATTTGGCATTGTTTTCACAGGATTTCTACCCCCAATATACTATTTTTCTAAACTGTTGTTTTAAGGTGTTTAATGAGCATGGCTCAGATGCCAGGCTCTTAACGAAGTTTGACAAACGTAAGGACCATGGCAAAATGTGGAAAGACTCCTGGAGCTCTTTGTTCTTACCCGAAAATAAAATTGACAGACTTACGCT
>JAJDAE010000140.1 GCA_029262035.1 Candidatus Zhuqueibacterota bacterium | reverse complement strand
CATGGGTGGCGGCGCGATGTTTATTGCGCCGGGCGTTGGCGGCAACGCGGTGTAACTGCCAGTGTTGCGGGTGCCTCCGGAACCATTGGGAATGCGTTGCAGCGATTGATTGGCTGAATTGCTATTTTCGTTTTCGTTGACCTGGGGTTGACCTGCGTTAAGTAACACCAACAAGCCCGCATCCTCAGCATCATTTGTATCGAAAACTACCGCATCAAGTAGGTTAGTTGTTGTGACGGGGGTATCATTGGGGAAATCAGTCGCATCACCATTATATAATGCAACGGCATCTGCGCCGTTTTGTATGGCGTTGTTGGAAATAACGAGCCCAACATTGGCAACTGCTGCATTGCCAATTACAAAATATCCGTGAGCGTCGGTGCTGAAGCCGTCCAAATCAAAAGCACTATTATAAGATTTGTCGTCGAAGCCATTAAATAAAACCACCACGAGGCCATTTAGACTGGTGCTGCCAGTGCCGCCGTCATAGAGTTCAATGAACTCCATCGTATCGGTGCCCGGTGTATCGGAATCAATCTCGTTAATGACAATTTGGGCAAAAAGGTGTACCGGCAGCAAGAACAGAAAACCGAGCGATAGCTTCAACCATTTTTTCATTAAAAACCCCCGTTGAGTTTGCTTTGATGAAATTATGAAAACGGTTAAATCATCTTGGGGAGACAAGAATTATTATTTTTCCCGGGAAATGATTTATCGAATAATTACCGTCAAAAACTGCGATTTGGAGAAAATTAATTTTATTTTGAAATCCGGTAATCCCAGGCTCCAACGCTCCCACTCCCAATCCATCTACAATACCCTAACTAAACATCCAACACAATTTCGCCCTGTGATTATCGCTTGACATTCTACAAAAATGTCATTATCTTTTTGCTGCTTTTTTCCAAACCCCATTATCATACCAAAGTTTTGTTACTTTTTGAGGAGAACTAATGGAAGCCTTTCTTAATAAAATGAAAGATAGTGTTACGAAGTCCCAGGTATGGAAATCGATGTTCCGCCATGGGTACGAGGACACCCCACGCAATAGATACCTGCAAGTTCTGGATAACGTCTGGCTTCATCTTCATCCTACCCGAATTCCGCGACATGGTGCCTATATCCGATTTACCTGGTGTATGGGAGGCATTACCTTTCTACTGTTTCTGGTAACAGCCGTCACCGGTGTTCTACTCATGTTTTACTACCGGCCAACCGCTGAATACGCTTTCAATGACATGAAATATCTCGAATTTGATGTTCCGTTCGGCATGTTTCTGCGCAACATGCATCGGTGGGCTGCACATGGGATGGTGATTGCAGTTTGGCTGCATATGTTTAGAGTTTTCCTAACAGGTTCATATAAACCGCCACGCGAATTTAACTGGGTCGTTGGAGTTATCCTTTTAACTACTACGCTGCTTTTGAGTTTTACCGGCTACTTATTACCTTGGGACCAGCTTTCGATTTGGGCTGTTACTGTGGGCACTAATATGGCACGAGCGACGCCGCTTTTAGGAAGTGAAGGGCCTTTCGGGCCGGAGCTCGGTATGCGACCGGATAATGATGTTAGATTCATTTTACTGGGCGGCACGCAAGTAGGTCCGCCAACCTTATTACGTTTTTATGTGCTGCATTGCGTCTTTTTTCCACTCTTTCTGGCTATTTTTATTGCGGTTCACTTTTGGCGCGTACGAAAGGACGGAGGTATATCCGGCCCCCTCTAACAATTCAAAAGGATTTGACCGAGCAAGTAACTCGACTCATCTAAAACAGTTTTTCTATTCCAATCTGATATCTTTCACTCATAAGAGTAGGGTAAGCATATTATGGATAATCTATTACTTATTTTGAGTAAACCTGACAATGTGCCCATTGTCATGATGATGTTACTCTTTGGCTACTATACATGGCTTTGGTGGCGTGAAGCAAAAAAGAATGATACGCTCATCACCAATGGTAATTACAGTGTTTTGCAAGAAGAAGGTAAAGACAAAATTTTTACCTGGCCATATTTGGTAAGAAATGAATTTCTGGCGGCTATTCTTTTAATGTTAATTTTAACCGTCTGGTCGATTGTATTGGACGCTCCCTTGGAAGAACCTGCCAATCCCGCAAAAACACCGAATCCATCCAAAGCGCCCTGGTATTTCCTGGGACTACAAGAAATGTTGGTTTATTTTGATCCCTGGCTGGCCGGTGTAATTTTCCCGACAATCATTATTGTTGGCCTAATGGCAATTCCATATATAGATAAAAACCCGAAAGGTAACGGTTATTATACCTGGCAGGAAAGAAAATTTGCTATTTCTACTTTTATGTTCGGATTTTATGTTCTTTGGATCGTGCTGATCATTGTGGGCACTTTTTTGAGAGGGCCCGGCTGGAATTTTTTCTGGATTCTGGACGTATGGGATCCGCACAAAGTCGTGGCTATGACCAACGTAGACTTGCATCAATATTTTGGTATTAGAAGCTCCCTCGGAGCATTTCTGTTTGGCGGGTTTATTGTAACCGCTTACTTTGGCTTGGCCGTACTTTATTATTTCTGGAAAAAAGAATCCGAGTTTGTTAAAAAACTGGGTGTCGCCCGATACGGGCTGACGGCCTTTCTGTTTCTAAGCATGATGAGCTTGCCTATTAAAATGTTATTACGATGGACTTTAAACATAAAATACGTTTGGGTAACCCCCTGGTTCAACATTTAAAATTAAGAATAAGGAGAAATAAAATTGCCTAAACGTTCTGAAACTCCGTTAGAAGAAAGACGATACGGCCACTTCTTTTTGCTCCTTGCCGGCTTACTGGCGCTCAGTACTTTCTGGGCAATTTGGGACATGCTTCGCGAAAGAGCGCCATGGCAGCGTTACCAAATGGAGATAAATAGTCTCGAGTACGCAAACACGGAAGCGGAACTTACCGCAGAGCAAGAAAAATTTGAAAGAAGATATGCAGCTAAACTTGAAACATTACAGCAGCAGCTTACTGAGGCTGAATCAAAATTAATTGGCGAAGACTATCAAAGCATCACGGCAGAAGTACAGCAAGTTGACCTAAAAATCGAAAAAGCGATGCAGGTTTATCGTTTTGCGAAAAGTGAATACGATGCTTTATGGTATGAATACAAACATGCCGAGCATACAGGTCATACAGATGAAATGGAAAGCCTTCGCCCCAAAATTGATAACTTACAAACTGAGATAACCGCACTGAAACAAGCATGGGATGACGCTGAAGCCGAAAAAGATGCCATCGAGGAGCGTGAAGCTGGTTTCCGTCAGGAAATCACACAATTGCAGGAGCAGATTGCTAAGTTAAACAAACCCATGGATGAGCTTGAAACAAAGCTCGGCAATATTAGCGACCGAAAAATTAAAATTGAACAATTTGTAATGGCTGGCTTTGTAAAAGGTAATTTTCAAAGCTACCTCGACCAAGTCGACCGCTGCACCAGTTGCCATGTAAATGAGGACAAAGGTGGCTTCGATGAATACAATATTCCGTTCAAAACCCATCCCAACAGAGAAGTTTTAATAAAGAACCATCCAATTAACCAATTTGGCTGTAGTCCTTGTCACGAAGGTCAGGGTGAAGCCATTATGTTACCACATGCGCATGGCTTTGTCAGCCATTGGCCTAAACCGCTTCTTAACGAAACTATGGTTGAAGCCGGTTGTAATAAGTGCCATAGCTCTGAACTAAAAGTAGAAGCTGCGCCCAATTTAACCCGCTCCAAACGCATGATGTACGATTTGGCATGTTATGCCTGCCATGAAGTTGCTGGCTATGAAAAAATGCGAAAAATTGGTCCGGAGCTTAACTCCATTACAAAAAAAACAACCAATGAATTTATTTACCGGTGGGTGAAAGATACAAAGTCATTCCGCCAACATACACGCATGCCCAACCCCCAGTTTACCGATCAGGAAGCGCTTGCCGTCACCGCGTACTTGAATTTTATCAACAAAGAAAGTGATTACTCTGTGCCACGAGCGCCTTATGGTGGTTCTGTTACCCGCGGTGAAAACTATGTTGAAAGCTTGGGGTGTAAAGGCTGTCATGTTGTAACAGATAAAGATCGAGAGGTTCGTGTAACCGATGTAACCTATGATATGGCGCCGGAACTAACCAAGATTGGCAGTAAAGTCAACCGCGACTGGCTGTACGCCTGGATTCGTAACCCCAAGCAATACAACCCCAACACCAGTATGCCGAAACTTCGTCTAACTGACAATGAGGCATTGGATATTGTCGCCTACCTCACGACTCAAAAAGAAGGCAATCCACCCGCTGCAAATCTTGCAGGCGCCGATCTTGATTCGGAAGAATTAATCGACGAAGGCAAAACGGTTATCCGAAATTTTGGCTGTCATGGCTGCCACGAGATTAAAGGCATGGAGAAAGAAGGAAAGGTCAGTGTTGCCCTTGATGAATTTGGCGGTAAAACACATGATGAATTATTTTTTGGTGATGCCATAGCCAACGAATCAGTGCCTGACGATAGCTGGGAAGCCTGGACTATTGGCAAAATGAAAAACTCCCGACTATATGCTACTGAGGCCGTGGTTCAAAGAATGCCTAATTTTGAATTCAGCGATGAAGACGCCCTCTCAATGACCATGCTTTTAAGAAGTTGGGACGGCAGAAAAATTGGGAAAAACTTCGTTAAAAAGATAGGTACCCGAGGTGAATCGTTGGAAAAAGGTCGCCGGCTTGTACGCCAGTATAATTGCGTAGGCTGTCACATCATCGAAGACGAAGGCGGCTATATCCGGCCAACTGTAATTGAAGCGTTCAAAGCAAAGGGCAAAACAGAAGATGCCGCTCTTTCAGCCTCACCTCCTGATTTGATTGGTGAAGGCAGAAAAGTACAGCCGGACTGGCTCTTTGACTTTTTGAAAAACCCAACAACTAATATCCGACCCTGGCTGGATATTAGAATGCCAAACTTCGACTTTAATGATGAAGAAGTAAATACGCTCATCGCCTACTTTCAGGCATTGGAAGACATCAACAGACCGTTTTCAGAAATTAATATCAACTTAACCCGCGCTGAAAAACGTGCTGCCGAGAAGCTATATTCTGCTGACTATTTAAGCTGTTTTAGCTGCCACCAGGTTGGCAATAAAAAACCCGAAGGTCCGCCCGAAGGCTGGGCACCGGATTTTATGTTAGCACCCGATCGCCTCAACCCCGACTGGGTCTCGGATTGGATCGCGGACCCGCAAGCAATGCAACCGGGCACCAAAATGCCGGCATTTTATCCGGATATCGCAGAGGCATTACCGGATATTTTAGAGGGCGATGCTGATAAGCAGGTGGAAGCTTTACGTGACTATTTAATGAATATCAGAAAATTCGCAAATAATCTGTAAATAACAAACTAATAACGAGGAGGACATATGAACAGAGCTTTTAGTTTAATTGCATTGGCGTTTGCATTGGTTGCATGCGGTGGTGGAGAAAAAGCTGATACAGGTAAGAAGGCTACTACTGATACAGCCATGATGAGCAGTGGTTCTTACGAAGCTATGGAAGTAATGGACGGCGGTACCATAACCGGCGTTGTTACATTTGATGGCGCAGTGCCTGCGTTGAAAAAACTGGAGATAACCAAGGACGTCAATGTTTGTGGCAAAACTGCCCACTATGACGAATCTCTTGTTGTTTCACAAACCAATGGTATGGCTAATGTTGTTGTAAAAATCACTTCTATTGCAGAAGGCAAAGGCTTTGAAACAATGAGTGCAAGTTCTGAGGTTGACCAAAAAGGTTGTGCTTTTATACCTCATATTTCACTTGTTCCCGCAGGCGCTAAACTCACTATATTAAATAGTGACGGTGTTTTGCACAACATCCATACTTACAGTGAAATAAACAAATCGGTCAATGTAGCTCAACCCGGTTTCAAAAAGAAAATGACCCAGACTTTTGCTGAAGCAGAGATGATCCGTGTTGCCTGTGATGTACACAATTGGATGGGCGGTTATATTGCCGTTGCAGATCATCCTTACTATGCGGTAACTGATGCAAATGGCAATTTTGAAATTGGCGGCGTTCCTGCAGGAACCTATACTCTTGAGTATTGGCAGGAATCTCTCGGCACCAAAACTGCTGAAGTTACTGTAGCAGCAGGCGCTTCCGTTGAAGCCAACGCCATGTTTGCCGCTGGCAGTTAATCTCCGCAATTAAAATTTCAACAAAAAAGCCCTGTTCATTCGAGCAGGGCTTTTTTTATTTATGCTTTCTGTTACTTTGAAAGCTGCGGAATCAAATTTTGTTCTAACCTTTGTCAGGTCATGAATCGGCTTATAGGAGAAAATCCAAGTTCGAATGGTTGTCCCTCACCACACTCCAAATACTCTTTCAATCCGGGAAGGGGAGCCTTGAGTTCCAGAACTTTAAAGTCAGGTGCTTCTGCACCGAAACGAAATTGCAATATGCCTCCAACCTCAGATTTGCCAAGAACTTTTATTGTCCACCAGGATGCAAGACCCTTATTTGTGGCTACGGCATCATACGCAGCCTGAGTAGTCGAATTTTCAATTCAAATTCTATGAACTATATTTGGCATTTAATTTCCTGCAATCTGCCTTGGATATACTTATTCCACAAAATGTGGATTACCTCTACCCTTTTCCAGGTAATTTTTCAAACTTGTTGTAATAAAAAAATTCCATCCGGCCTTACAATTGTCGTAACAATTCAACTCCGGGGTTAGCCCATTATGCAAAACTGAAATTTCAACAAAATCGCCTTTGTTTGTAAAATTCCAATGTATTTCCGTGTTTAACCATTCCTCTTTAACGCCATTGACGCCTTCGAGGTAATGATCGGCTTCAATACATTTCCACAGGATTTTGTCGTTGGGCGAAAATTCAGTTATTAAAAATTTCCAAACGGTCTCTCCAAAAGATATGGAAAACGAGTCTCCCACTTTTGAGATGGGACTATCCACTTTTCCCCACCATTTCTCTATTTCTCCTGAGGCTGCCTTAAAAGCAGCCCTTATATCTGTCCGAACCTCAATAGAATTTTCGTAATTCACTTTGTTTGACCTATTCTAATTTCTAATAACTTCATATAAACCGGGGAAATACTTGATCTCCGGCGACATACCCTCTGCCAATTTCTGGACTTCCGGATTACTTACCGCAGCCTCAAAATATTGTGGCGATTCCCATTCTGAAACATTGATGAGATGAAATCGTGCCTCGGGATTAACTGCCTTGTGTAATTTGGAAGAAACATATCCCGGCTGTTTTCTAAAGTAATCAGCGAATTTGTCCCAGCTTTCCAATGCTTCACTTTCTTTTTCTTTTGGCACTTCAAAAGGGTTTATAACAATTATGTTTGACATCTTAGTTTTCTCCTTGTTAAGAAATTATGTAAAAGCAGGTATCAAAATAACTTATGCAAGTTAGTCGATACTGCCATAAATATTTGCGACCATGTTGCTAAAATCTACTTCGATACTGACATGGCTAAATCAGCAGTTGCAGTCAATCCCAATTGTTTTCTAATAGCGCCTAAAACACCAAGATGGTAGGATTCATGCCACATCAAAAAGACCAATACATCCAACACCGCCTTCTCATTATGCGGCGATTCCTCATTTTCGATTTGCTCGGTTAATTGCGCATCAGATACTTTCGGTAGGTGTTCTTCAATTTCAGCATGAAGCTCTTGCCACTTCAGATCAAAGTCCAAAATATCTGGATAATCATCACCATTAGTTGCGCCCATATCTGAAAATTTTGCTTTGAATTCACTCTCCTTTTTTTTGCCCAACAAATTCAGAACTTGACATCTGTAATGGAGAAGATGTCCGATAGTCCAGGAAATTGAAGCGCCTTCTTCGCCACGAGAGCGTTGCATTGCATCTTTATTATTTAGATCTCCTGTAACCAAGCCAAAGATAAAATTGCTAAAACGGAGACTTTCCAGAACAGGTTGAATCATTGCCATAAATACCTCATTATTTGAAGTTCACTAAGTCAAAATAAATTACAGAATTTTTTTCAGGTTTTGCAGGCAGCCCCCCCAGCCTTTTTCATGCTCGTCCCGCATGTTTTTGTCAGCAAAGTTTTCATGAATTAGTTCCAACTCAGTAGCCTCACCCCGATCATGAAAAATAACTGTAACTAAAGTTTCCATGCTGTCATCGTGTCCTTCCCATTTCCAGGTATATACAAGCTTTTTATTTTGTATAATTTCTTCGAAAACACCTTCAACAATGTGCGTCTGAGCTTTTTCCGGATCATGCATACCAAGGCGATACTTACCGCCAACTTTGAGATCAACCTCGGCAATTGGAGTGGTCCAACCATTCGAACTATGCCACCATTTTTTTAAAGCGGTCGGGTTTGTCCAGGCGGTAAATATTTTATCCCGGGCTGAATTAAATGTTCTTTTTACAACTAAACGAGTATCAGCATGTATCGCTGTTTCTATCATAATAATATCTCCTATTTAGGTTTTTGTAATTTTTTGTTTTTTTGCAGTTCTTCTTCTTTTTGAGAATCCAGATATTTCCCCAATTCATCAAATTGACTTTCCCAGAAAATCCGGTATTTTTCAACCCATTCCGAAGCTTCCTTGAACGCCTCGCCACGTAGTTCACATTTTTGTACGCGACCCTCTTTGCGGCGAAGAATCAGTCCCGATTGTTCAAGTATTTTTAAGTGTTTTGAGATGGCAGGTAATGAAATATGGAAGGGTTCGGCTAATTGACCAACAGTGGCTTCACCCCGCATCAGGCGAGTAAGTATGGAGCGACGGGTGGCGTCAGCCAACGCCATAAAAATTGAATCGAGCGAGTGCGTATAATATTTAACCATACGGTTAAATATAAAATAAAAGTCTTCTTTGTCAAGTTTTTTTTAAATGAAAGTTTTTTTGGGGCAGGGAGAACCCCATAACCTATGATAAAATCAAAAAAGGGTCACTCACTCATTTTCATTACGGGTCAGGTAATGGTTGAAGTGGTAACTGACCCGGAACTCATTTAAGAAATAAAGATCAGAGCATTATTTTTAATGCAGGTTAATTGTTTGCGAATATCAGAATTTATTTCAAAATGCCCGGAGTAGTTTCAATTTTCTTTGTCAGATAAACACCAGACATGTTCAGAGGTGCGCATAATAATTTGACCATAAGCAATAGCAGGGGACGCATACAAACCCTCCTGTAGCACGTTTACTTTTAAACGCTTAAAACTTCGGTTGCACTTAACAACTGTAGTTATGCCTTGAATATTTGAAAAATAAACGTTTCCTCCAGCTACGATGGGTGATGAATAGTAATAGCCGTACTCCAACCTTTCACGCCAAAGGAACTCACCAGTCTCTGCATCAAGGCATGTTGCCCAACCTTTATCAGAAATCATAAATAACATTCCGCTACTAATAACAGGTGTGGCTGTTTGGGGGCCTTTACTATGTAGATTTGTTTCCCACATCAAAGGCTCACCACCTTGAATCAGTTTCATGAGGCTCAAGGCACGGACTCCACCCTTATCTGAAAGATAAAGGAGGTCTTCATTCATTAGAACAGTCGTAATATATACCCCTTTATAATTCCATCTAGTTGGATATTTGCATATACTTTTTCCAGTTAGTGCATCATAAATATTTAGAATTGGTCGAAGTTCACTTCCCCAATCAATAATAATATCACGTCCATCGTAGCTAGTAATTAAGGGCGTACGGTGCTCACCATGTAAACCATTCCAAGTTTTTAGCTTAACAGTCCAAATACGTTCACCCGTATTCCGGTTAAGTGCTGTAAGATATGGTGCTTTTGACATTGCACTTAAGACAATTAGGTGCTCACCACTAATCACCGGAGAAGCACCAATGCCATGAATTCCTTCAAACGGAAGCTCAGTGTTGGTCCAGAGAAGATTACCATCATAGTCAGTGCAAATAAGCCCGGGAGACCCAAAATATGCATAAACTCGCTCCCCATCTATGAGAGGCGTTGGCGTTGCAAGTGAATTCGTCCGAGTCTGCTCTGCCGGTGGGCCGACTAAGCTGCCCATTTGCCATTTAACTTTCCCAGATTCCCTGTATAGACAAGTTATCCCTCTCTTAAGATTGACTTCCGCCTGCAAGTAATTGGTGGCGGTAAAATTCAATAACCCAAGTACAATGATGCCCCAGGAAAACGCGAAAGGTATTTGAACACGAGTCTGTTGATGGCTGATACTTTCGCTAAGAATCCAGATAAAGAATCCAACATTCGTTATAATGAGAAACCAAGGGTATGAAAATGAGGGCTCTAAAAGAAAACCTATCCGATCCGTAATTGTCGTCAGATTCTGGGGAAAACTATAACGACCACTTGAGAGAAGGAAATAAATCATTTTACTTAGATTAAAAATAATGAATGTAGCGAATCCGGTTAAGCCAAGTAAGAAAGTACTACCCACAAGAGCCATTCGAAAAAGAGATAAACCTTTTACTTGCTCTACGTCCTCAACTATTTCGATAGTGTTTTTCGGCCTGGCAAAAATATTGCGCAGCAATAAAATAACACCAACACAAGTAATGAATATTAATGGTATGGTCATTCTTGTTAGGGTAAGAATATCTGTATTAAAAATATTATAATAATTAGGATAAGGCCTCTCCAATAGTAGGAAAGCACCCCACAAAATTAAAAATATTGCGATAACAAACCGCTTTCTTGAATTTGGCGGCGTAAAAAATGATGCCAACACCAAACATAACGCAACGATGATACCGGAGTGAAACCACATAGTAAATTGTACACCGGAATTAGTTGCTAAAAAACCTTCCGGTAACCAGTGGCTAAAATGCAATGAATAAATTGAAAGGCCGAGCAACATCCAGAATATTAGAATAGAAACAAATTCTCGATTTGTTTGTGTTTTATCGACATTGCAGGTTTTGATTAGAAAGGGTACAATAGATAAAAGTAAAAATAATAATCCGAGAAAAATAAAATAGGTCAAAATCTTGTTAATAACTGGTTGGTCATCTGTATGCCAGACTGAAGTTACAAATACACAACTATTGGAAACAACCGGAGAGGAATGTCCCTCCCCTTTTATTTTAGTGCTCCATAATACATTAGATGAATCAGACCAGTGTACAGGACTTCCTTGTGACGGACTGTGTCCTTGAAGATGTAATCCTCGCCAACCACCCCATTGAACATTGGACTCTGTTTTGCCATTCTGAGAATTTAAAACTGATGGCAAGCTCAAGCCTAGCAAAATAACCAATAAACAAGATCGTAAATAGATTGGACGAATCATTTTCCTCCCCCTTTAAATTTAATAGCGCTGCCTAAACACCATCATAGTGATCGACTGAGTTTAAATAGAAAATTCTGTTCACAAATTTGTGATATATGATTTTAATCTGTTAAAATAGTAGATTGGGTTTACCAAAGTTTAAGCAAAGAGAATGCCAAAAAACCTTTATCTGTAAAACTAATTAACCCGTTATAGGCTGTGCTAAAAAGTTCAGCCTAGAGCAAACACTTCACCATTTAATTTTTTCGTAAATAAAACAGGGATTTACTACATTTAAATAATTCAATTTCTTAAAATCAAGAAAATTGAACCATTAATCAAATGATTTTAAGAAGAGAGGAGGGTACATTCTTAACAAGTATGAAAGCCCGAGCCTGTAAATAATTTTATTTTTTAGATTCAAAACTAAACCTGTCAGAATGTAGAATAGCAAATTGATTGATAGCCAGCCCCCAATCCTTGATGGGCATACTCCACTTTTTGGCGATGTTATTCATTGCCAGAAAGAGGATTTTT
>JAJDAE010000139.1 GCA_029262035.1 Candidatus Zhuqueibacterota bacterium | reverse complement strand
GAGGCTGTTTTTGCCGGAAGGGAATGAGCGTTCGGATACGCATGTGATGAACCTGGTTAGAGTTGATCACGATTATTTATCAACCTACAAAATGCAGCTCTCCCATGGAAGAGATTTTTTGTTGGACTTTACAACAGATTCCACCAAAGCTTTCATAATAAATGAAACCGCCGCCCAAAAACTTGGCTGGGCAGAAACTGCGGTAGGTAAAGAATTTGAATTCTTAAATGCTCGCAAGGGCAATATTATAGGCGTTATAAAAGACTATCATTATAGGCCCGTAGCCGAGAAAATAGAACCTGTTGTGTTTATGGTTGCCGGGCGTCCCGGCTTTCTTCTTTCATTAAAAATTAATGCGGACAACGTTTCCGAAACAATTGACTATATCAAACAGAAATGGAGCGCTTTTGAACCTGGCAGGCCATTGAATTATTATTTCGTTGATGAAGATTTTGCCTCCAGGTACGGCACAGAAGAAAAACTCGCCAACATAGTTGGCATCTTTGCCATCTTAGGAATTTTCATTGCGGCGCTGGGACTATTTGGCTTAGCGTCTTTTATGGTTGACCGCCGGGTCAAAGAAATTGGTATAAGAAAAGTGCTCGGTGCCTCTGTCACCAATTTGTTGATATTAATATGTAATGAATTTGCCATCTTGGTGATTGTGTCAAATATTATTGCCTGGCCTATAGCATATTGGGTCATGACAAATTATTGGCTGACCAACTTTCCCTATAGCATTAATCCAGGAGTTTTTGCATTTTTAATTTCCGGTGTACTTTCGATTCTCGTTACCTTAATAGCTGTAGCTTATCAAGCAATCAGGGCTGCATTAACGAATCCTGTTGAATCTTTACGTTATGAATAAGCTTGCGTGGGGTACCAATGCTCGCTCGCCCTGGAATTCTTCCCAGGGCGAAACTAGAAAGGGCTTCTGCCTCAAGTTGACCCAAAAAAACAAGACCGATTTAATAAAAATATACGTCCAGGTAAATAAATGAAGCATTGCCGAAGTCAGGACTGATTTGGGTAGAAACCTTGTTTTTATTAGGCTGTCTGGGTAGAAACCCAGGCTGAGCGGAAGTAAGGATCTGGAAGTCTACGAAATCCTTAGTTAGGAGATTTTAAAAGTCAGATGAAAAAGCTCATGATTAACCTCGATATTGCTAGATCTGTTATATCAATCCTACTCTTATCTAGTGTAAGTTGTAGTCATAATATAGTTTCACCTGAATTCGAGGACGGACTCTATCTTTCGGCAATAATCGTTCCTCCTCCAAATGAAACTATCTTATACCAAGTAGACTCAAATACAGGAAAAATTTTATCAGAATCCTCAGAACATAGCGGTGACATCGATGGCATTGATTACGATCCAACATCAAAAAAATTGTTTTGTGTAGATGGTTCGAGAGCGTTGTATACTGTATCCGGAATTGGTGAGTCGTACAAGCTGATAACAGATAAAATTGCCAATATAAATTCAATCGCTATTCATCCAATAACATTCGCTCGCCCTGGGATTCTTCCCAGGGCGTAATTAGAAAGGGCATCTGCCCCAAGTTGACCTAAAAAAACAAGACCGATTTAATAAAAATACACGTCCAAGTTAATAAATGAAACATTACAAAAGTCAGGATGATACAAATGTATATTTTTCTACTTGCACAATTGGTCAATGGCAATATATTTTAAAGGAAACGAAATATTCAAGGATAAAATTTTTCTGGACTGATTTGGGCAGGAGCCCTGTTTTTATTAAACAGCCTGGGTAGAAACCCAGACCGAGCGAAATTGACTTGTTATATTATTTCTCATAAAAGACTTCATACATGGATGTTTTTTCTTCTTTTTCCAATAGAAAGTTATCATCTTCCGGATAATACTTTGCAAGTTCAGGTTCAGCACCTGCAAACTTTTTAATGGATTCTAACGAATCCCAAATGGTTACAAGCAGGAAATGTGCTGTTTTATTTTCGTTTCTACGTTGGAAATAGAGTTTCAATAACCCATCAACAGAGCCATAATCAGGAGCTGCTTTTTCAATCATAAATTTCTCATATTCTTCAGCCTTTTCAATAGAAACTTCTCCGTGCCACAATCTCATAATTGCCATAATATCGCCTCCCTTTTTTAAAAATATAACAATCCCTTTATTCCAACCCCTCCAGCACCGGCTTTAAAACCGCCCAGACATTTTCTGCCACAATTTCGTGACCGGTGACATTGGGGTGAATACGATCCGCAAGATTCAATTCGGGTATGCCCCCGACAAATTCAAGCAGGAATGGAATGAAATGCACATCGTTCTCTTTGGTTAATTCATGAAATATTTTCCGAAAACGATTGATATAATCTCCTCCCAAATTAGGCGGTGCCTGCATACCGGCGAGTACGATTTCTGCTTTGGGATATTTAGCCCGCACTTTATCTATAATTCCCTGCAAATTTCGTTTCGTCAAATTCGGATTGATGCCGCGCAACGCATCGTTACCACCGAGCTCTAAAATGAAAACATCAATTGGTCGTCGTAGCAACCAGTTTATTCGCCGCAATCCACCGGCGCTGGTTTCGCCGCTTAAACCGGCGTTCACTACTTCAAAGTTCCAGTTCAGTACGTCGATTTTTTTCTGAATCAAATTAGGGAAAGCTTGAGATTTGCCCAGCCCGTAACCTGCTGTTAAACTATTGCCAAAAAACAAAATAGTTTTGTAACTGTCCGCTTTTTTCGTATTTTGTGAGTTGGCCGGATTCAGTGGTAGAAATGTAAATAATATCGCTGTTAAAATGATAGAGTAACTTCTATTTAAAAAAGACGTTTTCATATAAGATTTCTTTCGCCAAAGTTGAATGAATATTGCTTTTTGTCTATAGTAACTTAGTATGATACTCAATAATTCCAATTCAGGTTACAAGCAAATTGAAAAACAGTATCAGCATACTGAATATGCTTAAATTTACAAACACTTTTTTAATCGGGTAGAACAACGTGAAGATTAACATGGACGTGATCCGGAGATTCGTTCCACACCATATTTTTTCACGCGGCATAACGTATTATCGCCAGAATCGCGTTAACCTGATACATGTCGAAAAAGATTCTTTTCAAGCGATGGTTGCGGGTACACGGAATTATATAGTTAAAGTAGAAACCAACAAAAACGGTGGTTTCTATGCGGATTGTACCTGCCCTTATTATGATGATTGCAAGCACATGGTAGCGGCCATGATCAAAGCCAAAAATGTTTACGATCACATGGGCGAGGGTGCTTTGGAAAGTAAACTTTCTCCCGGTTGGCAGATTTATGTTGATGACATCTCTAAAGATGATAATACGGAAAAACCTAAGTGGCAATTAGTATATACAATACAATTACAGGCAAACAACTGGCGGTTGGTGGCTCAAAAGCTAAATTTAAAAAAGGATGGAACCTGGGGCGCTTCACAAACGATTACTTCGAATGATTTTTCAAACCCTAAAATCGCTCAACGGCATGAAGATAGTTTGGTTCTAAGTTTTCTGGAAAAAAAGCAATCATACAATTCATATAATTCCCTTTATTACATTCCTGTTTTAGATGGTTTCCAATACGGTGAAGACATTGGAGTGATTTTTAATTCTTTGCGCAGTGGCTTTGTGTACTTGAAAGATATCGGGGATACAAACGGAAAA
This sequence comes from Candidatus Zhuqueibacterota bacterium, assembly GCA_029262035.1. Classification (GTDB taxonomy): domain Bacteria; phylum Zhuqueibacterota; class Zhuqueibacteria; order Oceanimicrobiales; family Oceanimicrobiaceae; genus JAJDAE01. The sequence goes on along the minus strand of JAJDAE010000139.1, from coordinate 2,873 downwards.
AGAGGCGAAGTTGTAAATTTTTCTGAAGAAAAAGGAGAAATAGAGTTCCGTATGTCAGAGGAGGCTGAAGCAAATGTTTGTCCTTTTCTTATTCATAATAATAAGGAAATAGAGCTTGAGCATACGTTTCATATTTTAAGTTCTAAACCGGTCTGGATTTTAAAAGACAATTTGCTTATTGAAATTGCCAACATAAAGAAGGCCAATAGTTTGTTGCCGTTTACTCGAAAAAATTATAAGATGTTGGTTCCCAAAAAGGAAATGTCAAAATTTCTTACTGCAATCTCAAAACAACCGGACTTGTTCGAAAATGTTTACTTGCCAGATAATATTAAAACGGAAACTGTCCGGCAATTTAGTGAAAAGCGCATTTATCTTTCTGAGTTTGAAGATGATGTTTTAATTAAACCCAAGTTTTGTTACGGCGATGTGGTAGTCGATTTTAGAGATACACAAAGTACTTTTTGGGGAGCTGTAACCGACAAGAATTTATTCGTAAAAGTTATAAGAGATCATAAAGGTGAGATTGATGCGCTGGAAGATATCCTTTTAAACCCTTCTGTAAAAACGAAACACAACCGAATAGCGACCCGTAAAAATGATGCATTAAATTGGATGATGACTGAAGTTCCTAAATTGATTAAAAAAGGTTTTGTTGTCTATGGCGAGAATGACCTGAAGCAATTTAAAGTCAACCGTTCAACCGCAACAATCCAGGTAAATGTGAGTTCGGGAATTGATTGGTTTGACCTGAATATGGAAATCGACTTCGGCGGTGTCTTGCTGTCTTTAAAAGATTTGAAAAAGGCGATCCACAAAAAAAGTAAATATGTTAAATTGTCAGATGGCAGCACAGCGTTGCTTCCTCAGGAATGGCTTGAGCGTTTAAAACATGCTTTGAATTTTTCCGAAGAAAAAGAAGGAAAACTGAAGCTTTCGCATTTTCATGCAACCCTGATAGATGAATTGTTTGCAGAAGTACAGAGCAAAAATTTTGATGGCGGCTACCAAAAAAAATTAAAGCAGTTAAAGAACTTTGATGGAATCAAGAATAAGCCAGTTCCGAAAGCTCTGAAAGGGACACTACGCCCTTATCAAAATGAAGGATATAACTGGCTTCATTTTCTGAAAGAATTTCAATTTGGCGGGTGCCTGGCGGATGATATGGGGCTGGGTAAAACTATTCAGGCGCTTTCTATGTTACTTTCTGTGCACAAAAATGGCGAGAAGATACCCTCCCTCATTGTAGCGCCAACTTCTGTAATTTTCAATTGGGTAAACGAAATTGAACGGTTTGCCCCGAAATTGAGCGTCTATAACCAAACCGGTAATGAGCGTACCCGAACCGCAACAAACTATAAAAAATATGATATTATTCTTACCAGCTACGGAACCATGAGGCGGGATGTCATTTTTTTAAAAGATGTACAGTTTAACTATGTTATTTTGGATGAATCGCAGTACATAAAAAATCCACTGTCGCAAACGGCTAAAGCAGCCAAACTGCTTAAAGCCCACCATCGTTTGGCGCTTACAGGGACACCGGTTGAAAATAATACGTCAGAATTATGGTCCCTGTTTTCATTCTTGAATCCGGGCTTGTTGGGCAATCTTAATTATTTTAAAAATGCTTTTGCAAAACCCATTGAAAAAGAGCAAAATGAAGATGCGGCTAACCTTTTAAGGAAAATGGTTTTTCCATTTATTCTTAGGAGGACCAAAGAGAAAGTTGCGAAGGATCTGCCTCCAAAAGTAGAAAGTGTTATTTATTGTGAAATGACGCCTAAACAAAAAAAGTTATACAATCAATGGCGTGATTATTATCGGGCATCTCTCCTTAAAAAAATTACTGATTTTGGATTAGAAAAGTCACGCATGAATGTTTTGGAGGGGTTGACTAAATTAAGACAAATAGCCTGCCACCCGCTTTTAACTGAAGATAAATATCATGGTGGTGTCGGTAAATATGACGCAGTACTTGAGCACATTGAAGAAATTTTATCGGAAGGCCACAAAATATTGATCTTTTCCCAATTCGTAAGAATGTTGACAATCTTGCGCAGACATTTTGATTCGGCAAAAATTCCTTATGAATATCTCGATGGCAAGACCCGCGATCGCAAAAGTTGCGTGGAACGATTTCAAAATGATGAGGCGTGCAAGTTATTCTTTATTAGCCTTAAGGCTGGTGGCGTTGGTTTGAATCTTACAGCTGCAGATTACGTAATTCATTACGACCCCTGGTGGAACCCGGCAGTTGAGGCACAGGCAACGGATCGTTCGCATCGCATTGGGCAGGGTAAACACGTCTTTGTTTATAAAATGATTACGAAAGACTCTGTTGAAGAAAAAATATTGGAACTGCAAAAACGTAAAAAAGATTTGGTAGAAAATATTATTTCAACTGAAACCGGTGTTTTTAAACACTTGACGGTTAACGATATTGAAGGTCTGTTTAGTTGAGCAATTACCGGTGAACCATCACAGAATATTGAATATCGGTTTATCCATAAATATTTGCTTGGCAGAGTTGAATAAGTAACCCGCATTTCACGCGGGCACGGCTAAAAGCCGTGTTACTGTCCCTCAATTAAGGGCCTATGAATATTTTAAGGAATCATAAAGATTCACATACATTTTAAATTAGGATAAAAAATCGGTTTTATAGAAACATGAAAAACATACTCAGCATTCAGAATTTATCTAAAATCTACAAAAGCGGTGAGCGGGATTTAACGGTTTTAAACGATATTTCTGTAGATATAAATGAAGGTACAGCCTGTTCCATTGTCGGGCCTTCCGGTAGTGGCAAGACCACATTTTTGGGACTTTGTGCCGGATTAGATTTGACGTCTTCGGGCAGCGTAACGCTT
>JAJDAE010000138.1 GCA_029262035.1 Candidatus Zhuqueibacterota bacterium | reverse complement strand
TCTTCCTGTTTGCCGAAATCGATAAGTTTGCCACTGAGACCATACCGGCTGGCACGCCAACGGTTTTCCATAATCAGCGCCCGGCGATATAACCGGAAACCGAGATTTTGTTTGATCAGTTTGTGGAGCTTGGCAACGATGGCTTGAAATATTGCGGCAACTGCAATTGTTTCATCAACGCGCATGGGTACGTCGCAAATCCTGAATTCCAGCGTATCAAAATACGGGTGCAGGCGGATATCCCACCAAATCTTCTTTCCATCGTCAATGCAATTGGTCTTGACTAACAGCTTGATAAAGTTTTCATATTCTGCCAAACTACTGAAATAATCCGGAATGCCTGTGCGCGGCAATCTATCAAAAACTTTGATTCGGTAGGAATTAAAACCGGTGTTTCGTCCAACCCAGAATGGGGAGTTTGAAGTAAGCGCCAAAATGTGCGGCAAAAAATATCGTGCTGCATTTAAAATATGAAGGCCGGTTTCGCGGTTGTCGATACCCACATGAACGTGCAGGCCAAAAATCAAATTAGCGCGTGCGATAAGCTGCATATCCTGCACCAGTGTTTTATAACGCGGATCATCTGTAATGGGCACATTGTTCCAGTGTGTGAAGGGATGTGTACCGGCTGCTGCAATGGCAGCGCCGTTTTCTTTTGCCAGAGTTGAAAGCTGTGAGCGTAATTTGGAAACTTCTGTGCGTGCTTCTTTAATATCGGCGCAGATTTTTGTACCGGTCTCCACAACAGATTGATGCAATTCTTTTTTCAGCACATCTTTTAGAGCCGGGTTAGCATCTCTTGCTTGCAGCATCTGCGCGATGTGCGACTTTAATTCTCGCGTTTTCGGATCGATGAGTTGAAATTCTTCTTCGACACCAAGAGTAAATAATTTTGAATTGACCATAGGTGTATGCGGGTTTAGTTGTGTTTAAGTTGGATGGCAAAATCAATTTGTTGAAAATAATAATGAATAGCAAATTATTTTTGCTGAATGACCTATTCCAATACCCAGAATAACAATAGCAACGAGACTCTAATTCAAAATTAATTTCCTCCCTGCGGAAAATATTAACATTGATACTTGAAAATAACACGGAGTTAACTTCAATTAAATTCATGCAATTAAATAGAGTATTATTCAAATACCGTCGAAGCTTATTTAAGGTAAACCGGAGCATCCCATGAACGATATTCTATTCAAAATTTTTGGTGAAATGAGTGATGGCATTATAGCGACTGATGCCGAAGGTAAAGTTCTATTTATAAACTCATGTGCTGAGACATTGACAGGATGGCGCCTTGAACAAGCAAAAGGCCAGCCTGTCGAGAATGTTTTTGACGCTACCCATGATTCCACAGGTGTTGAAATTATCAATCCGGTCTATGAGGCCATTCGCACCGGTAATTCAAGTGAAATGAGTAATCATACTGTGTTAAAAAAAATCAATGGCGATGAAACCAGTATCGAAAAATGCGGCATTCCTATTAAGGGAGAAAATGAAGAAATAATCGGGACTATCCTGATTTTGAGAAAATGCGGTAAGAATGATTCTTCTGCCGAACTTGGTTTAGATCCAAATTCCTTTTCGAAACGATTGGTAACAGAATTGAACAGTTTGATTTCTTCAATCTCTGAGGAAATTACATTGTTTAAAAGTGCAGGCTGGCCTGGCGCCGGCAGACTTGAAACTCTTGATGATATGTTATCGAAATCATTTTATGTCGTAAAGCTTTTGGCGGATAATTTAAGCCAGAGCAATTTTCAAAAGAATGCCTGGTCTGCTAAGAGTTGTGCCAAATCTGCACCTAAGCCATTCCCTGAACAAAAAGATAAGAAGCTTGGCCATATTCTGGTTATGGATGATGACCAAATGCTCCGGGATCTTGCGATACGCTGCTTGATTCGTCTTGGATATAATGTGACAACTGTGGCCGATGGTGAGGAAGCTTTGCACGTTTACCGTTACTTCTTTGGGCCTCGCTCTTTCGATGCAGTTATTGTTGATTTGACTATAAAAAATGGCATGGGTGGACTGCAAACTCTCCAGGGTTTACAAGAAATTAATCCTAACGTGAAAGCCATTATCACCAGCGGTTATACCAATGATCCCATTTTAAAGCATTATGAAGATTATGGTTTTAGCGAGGCGATGTACAAACCATTTGGTTTGTTTGACCTGGATAGGACGTTGAACAAAGTTTTGAGTTAATGAGTTAAGTGATTGAACGAAAACTACATATTCGCGTCATTCTGAGCACAAAGCCCAGGAGACAGTTTTTCAAAGTAGTTGCTGGTGTGCGAAGAATCTCTCTTGCAAGCAGAAGATTCTTCGCGCTTCAATTTTTGCCTCAGGCGGGAGACTTGGGAACTCACGCTCAGAATGACATGTTTGTGAGTTTTCGACCAGGAATTAGTTAGAAATGGTTTTGAAATAAAAGAGGTTTTCGGTTCAAAAGAAAAACAGAACGATGAAAACACAAGACAATGTAATTAATTTGTTTCTGGAATTGCAGAAATTTGCTGTCGAAAATATTGCCGGCAATCAAACAACTTCTGACTTGGATGAGAAATTTAATTTAATTTTGCATGAATTGAATGTATGTCAAAAGCAATTTGTCGCTCAGTCTAAAAAGATAAGAAAACTTCAGGAGTTGCATGCACAAGAGGTGCAACGCAGAAAGACTTCGGAAGCTCTGCTGGGAATCGAAAATGAAATTCTGGATGTAACACTCGGTAACATCCGGGAAGGTGTTATTGCAACTGATGAAAATGGCAATGTCATTTTAATGAATAAAGTTGCAGAAGAATTAACCGGGCGGAGGATAGCGGAATCAAGGGGTAAATCTTATGGGAAAGTGGTTGAACTTATTGATGAAACCACTCGCAAAATTAAACAAAATCCGCTTGAAAAAGTTCTCGAAACCGGCGCTTTAAACGAGCTGTCAAATCACACCATTCTTAAAGGTAGAAAAAAGAAGGAAAGAGTTGTAGAACATACAGCCGTTCCGTTGTTGGATGAAAATGAAAATGTGGATGGCGCCGTTCTGGTTATTCGTGATGTAACGGAAGCAAAAAAGTTTGAGGAGGAGCGCTTAAAGGCCAATAAATTGGAAGCCATTGGTTTTCTCGCCGGTGGTATTGCACATGATTTTAACAACCTGTTAACTGCAATTTGGGGTAATATTTCATTAGCTAAGATGTTGCTAGGTAATAGCGAGATTGTGGATATTCTAAGTAATGCTGAGAGCGCCTCAAAGCGTGCCAAAAACCTCACCAATCAATTGCTAACTTTTGCCAAAGGCGGCATGCCAATTAAAAAGGCAATGACTATTCCACGCTTTATTGAGGAATCAGTTGGTTTTATTACCCGAGGCGTAAATGTTCAATGCGGGTTTAAATTTTCAAAAAATCTTTATCCGGTCGAAATTGATGAGGATCAGATAAATCAGGTGATTAATAATCTGATTATAAATTCAATTCAGGCAATGCCCCAGGGTGGTAAAATTAAAATTACCGGGAAAAACTCTGTCTTGTTTGAGGACGATTTTTTACCACTTTTGCCTGGGAAATATATAAAACTTTCTTTCACAGATACGGGCTGTGGAATTAATGAACAGAATCTCAATAAAATATTTGATCCATACTTTACAACAAAGCAATTTGGCACACAACGTGGCTGTGGGCTTGGACTCGCAACTTCTTATTCTATAATTAAAAAGCACGGTGGCCTCATTACCGTTAATTCTAAGTTAGGTGCGGGAACAACCTTTTTTATTTATTTACCGGCTTCCTCCGAAACTATTCCAAAAGAAGATACTGCCTCTCCCAAAAAAATAAGAACGGGTACAGGGAGAATCCTGATTATGGAAGATGAGTTTATGCTGTGTGATTTTTCTCAAAAAGTGTTGAGTCAATTGGGCTATAGTGTTGAAACAGTATCGAATGGCGAGGAAGCTGTTTGGCTCTATCGTGAGGCCCAAAAGGAAAATCCATTTGATGCCGTTATCCTGAATCTAATAGTTCCGGGTTTCATGGGAGCGAAAGAAACAATTGGCAAAATAAAAGAATTTGACCCGAATGTGAAGGCGATTGTAACGAGTGGCTATTCAAATGATCCAATTATGGCTGATTGTGAGAAATACGGTGCCCGTGCGGTTTTAAACAAGCCCTACGATTTGGATGATTTATCAAAAGTTCTCGATAAAGTTTTTTCTGAATAATTCATTGATTTTAAAATAGTTTAGCTTTAACTTTGTTTTGTCTTTCTCACAATTAGAAAGGAATCTAAATGCCTGATTCAGATAGACAGCACAATATGAAGAAAATATTGGTTGTTGATGATGAACCCATGGTGCAGAAGCTTTTAGGACGATTTCTAGATAATTTAGGCTTTAAAGTTACAATAGCTCCCGACAGTAAATCCTGCATTGCAGAGTATAAAATTGCCTTGGAAGCTAAGGATAAATTTTTTGCCGTTATTATCGACTTAAATTTAGCCGATGGGTTAGATGGTCTTGAAACCACGGAAAAATTGAGAGAGCTTGATCCTGAAGTCAGAGCGATAGTTTCCAGTGGGTATTCGGACCACTCGATTTTAGTGGATTATCCTCACTATGGATTTTCCGGAGCGCTTCCTAAGCCGTTTACCATTGCCGAATTAAGCAGCGTTTTGACTTAGCTTTCAATATAATTTACGTACCCCTAACTTCAATAATATAAAGCTGTGCAAAATAGAAAAGCAGTTTCCATTGCCTTAATGCAAAATTTTGATGACCCCGATTTTTTTTTAGTGAAAAGAAATCCTGAGTTGAAATTTTTTGGAGATTATTATGCTTTTCCCGGAGGCACACTGGATGCCGAAGATAGTGAAATACCCGTCAACAATTCAAGCGTATTCCCCAAAGCTTTGAAGCCATATATCGTTGCTGCTACTCGGGAGGTTTTTGAGGAAACAGGGGTCTTGCTCACAAAAGGGCAGGAAAATTTATCTCCTGAAAATAAGTTGAGCTATCGTAATGCTTTGTTGAATGATGAAATTACCTTTCTCGAAATACTTGATAATGAAAGTCTTGAAGTAAGTACGGAACCCTTCCGGTTTTTGGGTGAAGTGCTGACTCCTGAATTTGCTCCTGTCCGCTATGATACGAAATTTTTCCTGGTTGAAATCCCGGATGGTCAGACACCGGAAGTAATAAACGGTGAACTCGTTGAGGGTGGATTTTATACACCGGCCAGGGCTATTTCTATATGGAAAAAAGGCGGAATCGATCTTGTGCCGCCATTAGTTTTCATGTTTTTGCACTGGATGAGCCTTCCTTTTGAAGGTGCTCTGGAACGAATTTTGAAAGACACTCAGGAATACGAGGCAGGTAAAATACACCAGATTTACTTTAGTCCCGGCATTAGAATGGTGCCGCTAAAAACCAGACCGATTCCTCCGGCAGCTTACACAAATTGTTATGTAATAGGGGAGAAGTATTTGTTTTTGCTCGATCCGGGTGCATCCAATCCTGATGAGCAGGAGCGGCTTTTAATCTATCTCGACTCAATAATTGATAAGAATCATAAGTTACAAGCGATTCTTTTAAGCCACCATCACCCCGACCATGTAGAGGCAGCGGTTTTATGCAGTAGCCGGTACGATGTTCCAATTTACGCACACTCCCATACGGCCGGTGAATTACACGATTTAGAATTTGGCCGGTTAATACAACATGAAGAAGAGTTTGACTTGGGCCAATCACCAGATGGTAACGAAGGCTGGAAGTTAAAAGCTTTCCACACACCAGGTCATGCACGGGGTCATGTTGTTTTTCAGGAAAATCGTTATGGTGCGCTTTTGGCCGGGGATATGTTATCAACCCTTTCAACAATTGTAATCGATCCTGAGGATAACGGCGATATGGGCAATTATATGAAATCTCTGGATTTGTTGTCGAAATTGGTCACGGGTACAATTTATCCCGCCCATGGTCCTGCGGTAAAGGATAGTAAAAAATTAGTTGAAACATATATTCAACATAGGGTACAGCGCGAGCTCAAAATTCTACAGATGTTGGGCAATACTCCCCAAACAAGTAAAGAGTTAGTCCGGAAAGTATATGATGATGTTGACCCAGGTATCTGGCTGCTCGCCGAAAAATCACTGCGTGCCGGTTTAACGAAACTGATGAAAGAAAATAAATGTAAAAAAAGAAACAACGGTTACATTTTGTAAATGTAGTTAAAATGCAATTATCATACGCAGAAATATATAATTGTAAGTAATTTAAAAATTACTTTGAGATTATAAAAGTGTAATGATAGTTCACTCTGGCCTGCTTAAACAACCCTCGCATTTCCCCACAAACGCCCGTGTGTATTTCTTCATTTTGTTTGATAAGTTGATATAATTATAACTGAACGAGCATGATATTTTTAAATTCAGCTGAAGGGTTTTCTTCGTTGAAATCTCAAGGCTAATGAAATTGATTTATTGTTATTTAAAATGTATGGAGTGATGTTAGCGTGAATAAAAAAAAATATAGAAAATTATCGGCTTTCATTTTTGCAATTGCCATTTTTTTGAATCTTGGTTTAGATTCAGCGCAAGCCATGCCGGACACAACCACAATTTTTATCGCGGATTTTAATACCGATGCAGATAGTTTTAGCTACAGTGATGATTTGTTTCACGGGTCAAGTCAGCCGGACTATGCAAGCGGAGCCAGAGTTGGTTCCGGCGGTTTTGATGGCGGCGCCCTTAGAGTTGATTTGGGAGGTATTGATGCCGTAGCAATCGATAGCATTTCCGGTGGTTGGGAAAGAACGTTTACCCTGGATTCAACAAAAATAGTCTTAATTAATTTCAGATATAATCTTACACAAACACTTGACTATGATTCTTTAGAAGTGTCGCAGGCTTTGTTCAGTTTTAATGGCACACTCATGGGTGAGGGTAGTAATGATTTTTTGGTTCAAATTGAGGGAGAGGATAATGATACAGGCTCTTCTCCCACAACGGGTTGGTTATCTTATGCAGTGGAGCTTGGGACATTAAGCCCTGGAAGTTACACGGTCGCTCTTGGCGGTTTTAACAACAAGAAAACACGTGCCAATGAATCTACTTTGATTTTGTTTGATGATGTTAGGCTTCGGGGAATATCGGTTGTCGGGAATGCACCGGAAGCTCCAACAGTTTTGTCTCCTGCTACTAATGTTGTTTTTAATGCTGTAACTTTGCCTATAAATATGGTTTGGTCAATTCCTGCAGATGCCGATGATGATTCGCTGCACTTTGCTGTGGAAATTGCACCAAGCGTGAACTTTATTTCTCCAATAATTTATAATTCGCAAACGCAATCCGGATTTTTACCGTTGCCACCGGTGCCGCAAGGAGTAGGCAATATGACTTTTCAGGTTCCGGCGACGCTTGCCGATGGTGTTTATTTTTGGCGTGTAAGGGGTCTGGATAGTGCAAATTTCGGAAGTTATTCAGAGGTAAGGCGTTTTCGAATTGATACGGTGGCTCCGGAGATCGATTCTCTAACAATAGGAAACCCTGAGCCCATATTCCCTCCGGCGTGGTACAATCAAACAAACGTCGATTCTGTAGACTTAGCTGTTTATTATAATGAAATTAATCTGACAACTCTGGTCTATACTCTGGGCGCTTTGGGAGGCAATCAGTCTCCAAGTGTACCTTCGGGAATTAATCAGGCGGATACAATGCGGCTAAATATCAGCGGCCAAAGCGATGGAACTTACCCCATAACCGTCACAATAACAGACAGTGCCAATAACCAGGCTTCGCAAAATACAAATATTTTTCTGGATAGTACGGCGCCTACCGGCACACGCGCCAGTCTGGATTCTGTTGTTTCGGAAGATGTTCATTTGAGTTGGGGAAATAGCTCAGACGGAACTGGCTCCGGCTTATCTGGTAAGTATCGTGTTCAGAGGCAAATCAATGGCGGTGCCTGGGAAACTTTGTACTCAGAGACCTCAATCACTTCAGTGGTTTTTAATGGACAACAAGGCAATACTTATGGGTTTGAGGCTGTATCATCTGATAATGTCGGTAATTCAGAAGCTTTTTCAAATATAGCAGATTTCACAGTTGAGATCGATACGACCAGCGATGTGAACGCACCCGGTGCGCCGATTCAATTAAGTGCCGGTGGTAGAGTTTCGGCAAGTGTGTGGCAAGCATCCACACAGTTTGCAATATCCTGGCAAAATCCACCTGACCCGAGTGGGCTTGCAACAGCTTTTTACAAACTGGGTTCGGCGCCTGTAAGCAACAGTGATTTTGCTGACTCAACGCCGGCTGGTGCCCAATCCTTGAATATAACCGTGACTCAGGAAAATGGTGTCAATTTATATCTTTGGTTGTCTGATAATGCTGGAAACACCGACTTTCAAAACTTTAGCTCAGTGTTACTGCGATATGATACCACAGCGCCAACTGGCGCCACAGCAAGTTCTCCGGACACCTCTGCTGATGAAACGTTTACTGTGAATTGGGGTGGAACAGGGTCCGACGGTGATGGCGCAGGGCTTAGTGGGGGTTATGATTTACGTGTTCAGGTTGATGGTAACGCTTTTGCAAATTGGTTAACTAATTTTCCCGGCACATCAAATAGTTTTGAGGGAGAGCAAGGGCACGTCTACGGTTTTGAAGTAGTGGCGTATGATTCAGTTGGGAATGTTGAAGCGTTTACAGGCAATGCTGAAAGTACCACTTTTGTCGATACTCTTAGTTTTGATAATGTAGCGCCAGGGCCTCCTCTGGGCATGGCCGCTAATGGAGGCAGTCCCAAAAGTCCCTGGCAAAATTTAGCTCAGTTTGCGGTTGCATGGAACCCACCCACCGATATCAGCGGGATCTCTTTGGCTTTGTATAAAATGGGCGATGCCCCGATTGCAAATTTTGATACCACCGGTTCAGTTAAGACCGGCAATTCAGTTATTGTTACGGCTGAAGAGGGTAGGCAGAACTTTTATCTCTGGTTTATGGATGGGCAACAACAAGTGGATTTTAATAATTATGGCGTTGTTCAGTTACGGTACGATGCTACTGATCCTGTTTTTAATCAAACATCAGTTACAAATTCTGACTTTACAGAAAACTCAATAAATTGGTTTAATCCTACAATTACACCTCTGGCTCAAGTTCAGGTTGATTACTCTGAAGACCATGCCAATACTTTGCAGTTTGAATCTACAGGTTTGGGCGTTTCAAGTATTCTTGATGACATCGGAGCCGGAAATAATATCACCGAAACAGCCGGTATTAATCTCAGTACTGCAGCGGATGGCAGCTATGATATGGAGATAACTTTATCGGACAGCGCTTCCAATAGCACGAAAGATACTTTGAAAATTGCACTTGATAATACAGCGCCAACCGAAACGACTGCAAGCTCTCCGGACACATCGTCCAACACAACTTTCAGAGTTAGTTGGGCAGGAACCGGTTCGGATGGAAGTGGTTCAGGTCTGTCTGGTAGATTTAATGTGCGCGTACAGGAAAATGGTGGTAGCTGGGTGGATTGGCAAACTAATTTTACCGGCACCTCTCAAGATTTTACAGGACAAAATGGTGTGGAGTATGGATTTGAAGTCGCTGCAATAGATAATGTCGGCAATGTTGAATCCTTCCAAAGTATTGCAGAAACCGCCACTATTGTTGATACTGTTTTTGTGGATGGCACAGCGCCAACAATTGCACATACGCTTATAGTTTTCGTTGAGCAAGGCGCGGATATTACCATCGAAGCCCAGGTGGCAGACAACAACCAGGTTGGCGCAGTAACCTTATTTTACCGACAAAACGGTGTGTCAAGTTTTCAGTCGGTTGAGATGATGGCCGTATCAGGGAATAATTTCGCCGCTACTATTTCTGCTACTCAGGTTTCAACGCTGGGTTTGAGTTATTATATACAGGCATCGGATGGTCTGAACACAACCTTTTCTCCTGCAACAAACTGGGATACTGAGCCTTATAATATTTCAATCAGGATAACCGGAACAGATGCACAGGGTATAGTGAAAAGTACCACACAGCCCAGTGGTAGCGATGCATCTTCCTATCGAATGGTTTCGGTTCCCCTTAACCCTGATGCCGGTGATGCCATAAGTGTATTGCAGGATGACCTCGGTACTTATGATCCGGCAATTTGGCGGTTATTTCAATATATTGCTGCCTCAGATAGTTACGTTGAGTATCCTGACGTTATTGACTTTTCACCTGGCAAAGCGTTGTGGCTCATTGTAAAAAATAGTGATGTGCAACTTGATTCCGGAGTTGGCGCATCTGTACCGGCAAATGAGCCATTTGAAATTACTTTGTCTCGTGGGTGGAATGACATTGGCAACCCTTTCCAGTTTGCCGTGGATGTAAACAACATAGTCATTACGTTGGGGAATAGCGGTGGCGTACAAGGACCCTATACTTATCAGGGGCAATGGCTTTTACCAACCCAGGTAACGCAGTTAAATCCTTGGGAAGGCTATTCTTTTTTTAGTGATGCCGATAATGTGACGATTGCCATTAATCCTGTTGCTGCAACAACATCGCCATCAGCACAAAAATTAAATCGAATACTCGATTTTGATTGGGCTATTGATATTAAGGCATATAGCGGTGAATTAAAAGATGAGTTCAGTCGAATTGGCGTCTCGGCTTCTGCAAATGAAAATTGGGATGCATTGGATTTTCTTGAACCGCCGTTTATAAGTGAGCGGGTTTCAGTGACATTTCCGCATCACGACTGGTTAAAGTTTCCAGGCAATTTTAAATCTGATTTTCAGCCTTCCGCAAAAGACGGTTGGGTGTGGCACTTTGAAGCTGAAACCTCACAGAAAAGTGAAAAAATCAGATTGGTATTTGACAACCTTGAATCATTGCCTGGTAATTTAACTGCTGTTTTAATCGATCGCATGGCATTGCAAAAAATTGATTTAGATGCTTTGTCAGAATATGAATTTTTACCTGATCAGAAAACTTTGTCCCGGCAGTTTGAGCTTGTAGTTGGGACTAATGATTTTTTAAGCAATTCAGAAAACATACTAAGCTTAGTACCCGACCAATTTTTCTTAAGCCAAAACTATCCAAATCCTTTTAATGCAGGGACTAAAATGGTTTATCATACATCAGAACAGGCTAAAATTAAAATTGATATAATGAATATTCTTGGGCAAGAAGTCATCACATTAATTAATGAATATAAAGAACCCGGGGTTTATACACTTAATTGGGATGGTAAGGGCGGTAGAGGCGTTGAAGTTCCCTCGGGTATGTATTTTGTGAAAATGCAGGCAGGGAAATTTCAAAAAATCCGTAAAATGCTTTACATTAGATAAATAACTGAGGGTAATATGAAGTTTTGTAGAATAATTCTGGTATTTGCAATATTTTTTGGCTTAGGGCAAAGTCTCGCTTTTTCTCAAGGGCAAGCACTTCAAAGTTTAATTAATGGGAAAAAAGCCTTTTGGGAAGCGAAGTTTAGCCGCGCCCTGAGTAGTCTTAATAAAGTAATTTCGGAGCAGAATGTTAAAGATGAATATCTGTTTGAAGCGCATCTTTATATAGGATTTATTTTAGTGCGTCAGAATGCGACGAACTCTGAAATTAATGCCTCTTTTGAAAAAGCTGTTCGTTTACAGCCAATCCGGGAACTGGACGAAATGATTATTCCTCCTGATTTGATTGAACAGTTTAATAAAGTACGAAACAGTTTGGTTGGTTGTTTGTACATTGAATCCTATCCGCCGGAAGTAAATATTGTCGGGGTTAACGCGGATAGCATTTTATTCACTGAAACTACGCCTTATACAATTTGTGATTTGACAAAGAATGATTACCAGCTGCTGATTTCTGAATTAGGGTACCAGGAAGAGTTTATGCCAATTAAGCTGGTTGCCGGCAAAGTAGACACGTTGATGATTCAACTTATTCCAATACTTGAAAAAGGTAAAAAGAAGAAAACACTTAAATGGGTTTTAGGTGGCAGCGCTTTAGTTGCAGGCAGTGCTATTTTATACTCTACAGTTTTGTCTGGAGGAGGAGATGGTGGAACTGGAACAGGAGAATCGCTCCCGGGACCGCCGATTCGGCCTGGTGTACAATGATAATAGCTGGAATTTAATGATACAAGACTTTACTCTTTAACCGGGTAAAGTCAGTTCGTCCCAACCCTGTTCAAAGTAAATGAGACAAATTTTGTTTTATTTTTTTCGATATTAATCACTTGTTCCGTTGGTGAACAAGTGAACCCCTTTCTTTTTACCGAAATTTTGTGAATACCAGGAGTTAGTTGGATTTCGAGTGGCGTTGTTTTGCTATTGCCTTTTAATGGTTTCCCATCAACGTAAACAAAGGCAAAGCCAAAATCAGCAGCATTGGAGAGAGAGACCCCGAGCCCGCCAATTTGTTTTACTGTAAAGTCATAGTTTATTTTTATTGTTTGGTTGTTTTCAAGATCAATAGTTTCTTCGTGCCTTACGCCATAGGCTGAATTCATTAAGGCAACTTTATGCTTCCCGCTTTGGACAGTTATTGTTTGCGGTGTGGCACCATCTTGTAAAACGCCATCTATAAATATTTTGTCAGCCGCTGGTATTGCAGTAAAAACAATACTGCCAATATTTTGAGTAATTGGTTTTAAGTCAAATGTATAAGTTTGGGATGTGTTGTTTGGTGTAAGTGATTTTTCAGCCGTTTCATAACCATCCTTAATAATTTTAAAATTTAGTACTGCATCCGGAGTAAGATCGGTTATTTTAATTTCACCACTTTGATTTGTTTTGCCAAGATATTTGTTTTCAACAAAAATATCAGCCTGAACCGGTAGGTCTTCTGATATAACATAGATAGTTGCGCTTGTCATTTGAGGCAATGCTTCTAAAATTGGTGGTTCATTTTTTACGATTGTATCAACTATTTTTTCTTCAGGAGCCGCAGTAAGTGGTTTTTCAATTAAAGATTCATCGGGCAAAGGTTCTATCGTTGAAGTTTTGCTGGCTACAGGTTCATCATATTCAAATTGTTCTTGCTCAAAAGTAATTTCCTCTGCTGCAGGCGGGTCTTCGCCTTGAATAGCTGAACTTAGTTCTTTATTATTAAAAGAGTCTTGCTCTTTATGGCCAAGTGGAATGTAATTTGTTACGAAAAGCATTAGAAAAACAAAAAATACAGCACCTGCCCCTGAAAAGATTAGCTTTTTTGTAAGGAAGTCAGGGAAAACTGATTTGTAAATCGGGGGATTTTCCTCATCAACAACTGCCTCTATATCGCTATGGGATATCGGTTCTACGTATTTTGATGAAGCAATATATTTGTACTTAATTTTGTTGAAATCATCAATTAGTTCTTTAAAGTTTTGATAGCGTTGCGCTTTGCTTTTATTTGTTGCTTTGGAAATGATGCTTGCTATTTCAATAGGTAAATCAAGTTCATTAAAGTCAATTGATGGTAGTTCGACAGATAGATGTTTTGATTTGATTGCATCCACTGATTTTTCCGAAACAGGAGCTTTACCTGAAATGACCTCATAAAGAAGGAGGCCGATAGAATAAATGTCGCTACGTCCATCAACGGTTTTTATATCCTGATAATAGTCCGGTGCGATATATTGGGCTAAGTACTGGGATGCTTTCGTGTCATTTTTTAACAAAGTAGGGATGTACCAATTAAACCCAAAGTCATCAATTTTAATTTTTCCTTCAACATTAATAAAAATTGAATTGGGATTTAACATGCCATGTAGGACACCAAAAAGATTTGCATATCTCAGGGTGTCACATATCTGTGTAAATATGTCCAACAAGTCCTCAAGAGATAATGCGAATTTGTCAAGAATTAGTGCTGATAGTGGTTGAAGATCATACGGTTGACTTATTAAGTAGTAGTTTCCGTTTTCTGCATCAAAATGGTATCCGTTTACCTGACAAATATGGTCGTTTTCAAGCCCTGTTAGAATTTGAGCATGGTTTAGAAATTCTTGCGCCAGACTTTGATTTTTGGCTGTATTTGTGTTTAAAATTTTTAAGATACAAGGCTCTGCCTTTGCTTTATCAAGCGCTTGATAACTGGTATAACAAATTGAATGGCCTAATTTTTTTTTCAGGTTGAAGTTTGTTATTTTCGGGAAATCCATTACTGTACCTTGAGACTGCTGACTTTAAAGAAAGTTATGATAACTTATACACAAAACTACTTAAATGCAATAAATTTCTGAGTTGCATTTAAGGAAATATTTTACATCTATACATATACTACATAAAAATAAAATTTGCATAATATATGATGGAACAACTTATATAGTTGGGCGTAAATATCTAGCTTCAATCGAGTCTGGTTCTTTCTTGTCGTTCAATTTGAAATTAAATATGGGAGGTTTGTTATGAGGTTATCAAGGTATCTTTTGCTAACTCTTTTTCTGTTTTTGTTAGCCCATAATTCCGGCATTAGTGAGGCAAGCAGAGATTCTCAAGCTGGGAATCAAATAGAAATACCCTATACAAAGTTTGTTCTTGATAACGGACTGACGTTAATTATCCATGAAGACCATAAAGCGCCCATTGTCGCTGTGAACTTATGGTATCACGTGGGCTCGAAAAATGAGAAAATCGGCAAAAGTGGATTTGCACATCTCTTTGAACATTTAATGTTTAATGGCAGCGAACATAATAATCAAAATCATGATATTGCGCTGGAACGCGTTGGCGCAACCGATTTAAACGGCACAACTGACCGCGATCGGACGAATTATTTTCAAACTGTTCCCACCTCGGCTATTGATGTGGCGCTGTGGATGGAATCCGACAGAATGGGACATTTGCTTAGCGTGATTGATTCCTCAAAATTGGCAGAACAAAGAGGCGTGGTGCAAAATGAAAAACGGAAGGGAGAGGATCAACCTTACGGGCGAATTTGGAACATTACCACTGAAAATTCTTACCCAAAAGGACATCCCTATTCCTGGACAACAATCGGTTCAATGGAAGATTTAAATGCTGCTTCACTGGAAGATGTACACGAGTGGTTTAAGGCATATTATGGCGCTGCTAACGCAGTTATCGTAGTAGCAGGAGATATTCAAACAGAGACAGTAAAAACCAAAGTGGAGAAATATTTTGGAGACATTCCGTCCGGGCCTCCTATAACAAGATACGAGACCTGGGTAGCCAAGCGGGAAAATTCGAAAACGATTGTTACTCAGGACAGAGTGCCACAAGGCAGGCTATACCGATCCTGGAACGTACCGGAATGGGGAACAGAAACGTATGATTACTTGAATTTAGTTTCAGATGTGCTGTCTGTGGGCAAAACATCCCGACTTTACAAGCGGTTGGTTTATGATGACCAGATCGCGACAGATGTGGTTGCTTATGTTTCTCCAGGTGAAATCAGCACGACTTTTACAATACGCGCCACAGCACGCCCTGGCGAAAATTTGGAAAAAGTTAAGTCAGCCATCAATGAAGAGTTAAAACGCTTCCTTGCTGAAGGCCCCACCAAAGATGAGATGAAACGAATTAAAACTGGGTTTCGGGCGAACTTTATTAGAGGAGCCGAGAGGATCGGTGGCTTTGGCGGTAAGTCAGATATCCTGGCTCAAAATGAAGTTTACGGTGGCAGCCCTGACTTTTATAAAACGACTCTGAGTAGAACGGCCAATGCAACCACGCAACACCTGTTTGCGGCGGCGCGTAAATGGCTATCTTCCGGCGATTTGAACATAGAAGTCTATCCGTTTCCGGAATATACTACTTTGGAAAATAAAGTTGACCGGTCTGTGTTGCCTGAACCCGAAACTGCCCCAGTTGCAGAATTCCCTGCTTTGCAACGGGCGACATTATCAAATGGGCTGCAACTCATTTTGGCGGAGCGACATTCCGTGCCGATTGTAGATTTCAGTTTACAGATTAATGCCGGCTATGCGGCCGATCAATTTGCAACTGCTGGCACTGCAAAATTAGCCATGGATATGCTTGATGAGGGCACCAAGAAAAAAAGTGCGCTTCAAGTCAATGAGGATTTGGCAATGTTGGGCGCAAATATAAATAGCGGCTCTAACCTGGATATGTCTTTTGTGAATCTTTCCACACTCAAGACTGAGTTAGACGCAGCTCTGAAATTGTATGCCGAAGTCATTCTTGAACCTGCCTTTCCCGAAGATGACTTTAAGTTGTTGCAGAACCAACAAATCGCCGGCATACAACGAGAAAAGTCTCAGCCGTTAGAAATTGCCTTGCGTGTTTTCCCTAAATTAATTTATGGGGATGGTCACGCTTATAGCAATCCATTCAGAGGTTCCGGTTTTGAAAACACCGTTTCAGCATTAAGCCGGGGCGACTTAAAGAAGTTTCACCAGACCTGGTTTAAACCGAATAATGCAACATTGGTAATTACCGGAGATATTACATTAATAGAAATTCAACCTAAACTTGAAAAGCTTTTCAAGGATTGGAAAAGTGGTGATATCCCGGAAAAAAATATCAGCAAAGTTGAGCAGCAGCCCGAACTGTTGGTTTATTTGATGGACAAACCCGGCGCTCAGCAATCAATTATTTTTGGCGGCCATGTTGCCCCGGAGAAAGCCAACCCGGATGAGATTGCAATTGAGGCATTTAATGATGTTTTAGGCGGAACATGGACATCCAGAATTTACATGAATTTACGGGAAGATAAACATTGGTCATACGGCGCCTGGAGTATTTTGATTGATGCCCGCGGACAGCGGCCTTATTTTGCTTACGCACCTGTACAAACCGACAAAACCAAAGAATCCATTATTGAAGTGAAGAAAGAATTAAGCCAGATTTTGTCAGATAAACCGGTAACAAGTGATGAATTGACTAAAATTCAGAAAAGCAACACGCTTAGTTTGCCTGGCCATTGGGAGACTATTGCCGATGTTCGAAATTCAATTAATGAGATAGTCCGCTTCAATTTGAATGATAACTACCACAATACATATACCGACAAAATTCTAAATTTAAAAGTTGAAGATATGCCCAACGCAGGGCGAAAACTGCTTCATATTGAGAATATAGTTTGGGTAATTGTGGGGGATATAAAGAAAATTGAACCCGGTATTAGAGAATTGAATCTGGGAGAAATAAGGTATCTCGACACGGATGGGAATATTATTAGTGCAACTGCCAACCGATAGAAAAAGTAAGGCCGCTTCAAATTAGTGAAGCGGTTTTTCTTTATCGAACTAAAAGGCAAAACTTGGCACTAAAGAACGTAAGGCGTGTGAATTTTTGAACTTGGAACTTGAATATAAAAGTTATCTCAAATGAGACAAAATGTCTTCTGTCGATTTTGATTCTAGTATATTCTTTATCGCGCTATCCAATTTTACCTTGTCGGTAATTGAACGAATGAATTTTTTTTCATCTCCCTTTATTCCAAACTTTTGCGTAATCAGTAAAACTAAGACATTTTGTTTATCCAATATCTCGCCCTTTTCTATCCCTTTTTCTTCTGCCAAAGCCATGCTCGAATTGTAATCATGCTTCCACTTTTGGCGGGATTCATGGAGTGCAAGCATTTCTTCATCCTGGGTAAAACGCTGGTATTCAGCATGCGCTTTGGCAATGTCTTCATCGTCTTTAATAAGGATTTTCACGATATCCTCCTTTTGGCCTTCATTTTTGAAAAATGACAGCCATTTGTTAAGTTTATCTCTTTTGAGTTTATTTTCTAATTTGGGGATTTCAAGAAAGTGGAGCAGCAAGTGGTCAGTGAGTACAAACTTGGTATGATCTTTTTCAATTGGCAAAAAGCAGGTATGTACCGTATCTAACTCTTTGAATAAGATAAAATCCAGAACATTAATGCAAATTGTCGGATTGAGCCTTGAATAAACATCGCCTTCTTCCAATTGAGATGCGTACAACTTTGCCCAGTAATACAGACTGCGGTTTTTAAATGCGGCATCGCCGGAGGCTTGCATCTCAACGTCATACTGCCTGCCGTTCTCGTCAGTGGCCTTAATGTCTAAAATAGATTCTTTGTCAATTGGATATTTTTTTAGGTTGAATGGATTTTTTATTTCTACCGATGTAATCAACTTGAATTCGGAATCAACTTGAACGGCATTGAGGAAAGAGAGCAGCAGGCTTTTGTTGCGCTCCGAACCAAGCAGGTATTTGAAAAAGATGTCCGAGGTTGGTTTAATGTTAGAAATCATGCAATAAATATAAGGAATTTGCGCCCGTGAAGCAATACAGAAAATAGTTTGCGGCGAGATGTGTGGTTGAAAGGTTACCGGAGGCCGCTCCTAACGCAGATCGCGAAAACGTTATTTTCTTGTACACCAATCTTCATACAAGCGTGGTAAAACTGGTGAATTGTTAGCCTCCCGAAGCTACTTTCAATAGAAAAGCACACAATAACCCGGCATAGTTTCCGACCAAATACCCCATAACGCCCATCAACAATCCAACCGGCGCCATGGATTCATAATAGGCTGCAGCAACAATTGGTGCGCTTGCTGCTCCCCCAACATTTGCCTGGCTGCCCATTGCCACTAAAAACAAGGGCGCTTTGAAGATTCTTGCCCCTGCAAACATAATTAAAATGTGAATTAGTATCCAGACTGTCCCAACCATGATTAATATTGGAGCATCTAGTAATGCACGCAGATCTGCCTTTGCTCCAATGGAGGTTAAAAATAAGAACAACGCAGCGTATCCTATTTTTGAGGCACCCCCGGATTCAATTTTCCTTAATGGTGTGAAGGATAGCAATATCCCCAATGTTGAAATAAAAATTACCATCCAGGTAAAGCCACTAAAAATTGCAGCCAAATTAGGAAAGTTTAAAGTTAAAAATGGATTGGTTATTTCATAGACCTGTTTGCCTAACTCCCGGCACAAAACTGCCCCAATAAAGCCAGCCGCAATTACCATTGCTACATCAACCAATTGAATCGGTTTTATCTGGCTTTTTTCGAAATCTTTTAGTCTGTTGTTGATGTCTTCCAGAACAGTTGTATCTGCATGATTCCATTTATCTATGATTTTCTGGTAGTTTGTCAAAAAAAGCAGCACGCCCATCCAGGTGTAACCAACAGCCGTATCAATAACAATTATTGGCCCAATCATACTATCCGAGGCTCCAACCGACTCTTTAATTGCGACGAAATTTGCGCCGCCCCCGATCCAACTTCCGGAGAGCGCAGCCAGACCTTGCCAGGCGTCTGGTGCTAGCCATTGTTCAAAAATAATATAGGCGATAGGGCCGCCAACAACGATACCAAGAGTCCCAACCAGCATCATGATAATAGCTTTGGGGCCTATTTTGAGAATGGTTGGAATGTCTGCCGTAAACATCAGAATAAACAGGCTGAATGGCAGGAGATAGTTTTTCATCCAATCGTAAACTGGTGAGCTGGTTGGAATAATGTTAAATGTTGAAGCAAATGTGGGTATATAATATATCAGTATTATTGATGGGATGATACTGAAAAACTTTTTGGCCCAAGGCTGTTCAGCCGCCCAGAATACTAAAGCACAACTGCCCGCACAAAAAGCAAAAATCGCCATCGGTTCTTGAAGTAAGGTCATTGGGTTCCTTTTGTTCTGGTGAAATAGATTTATGGTATGGAAAACATCGCTAAGAAGCAACCGTTTACCTGAGAATTTATATCTTGCTTTTAATCCTCTTTGACAATATTTTCAGTGATAACTTATATAAGATAGAGGGAAGATGAAAACTGAACCGGGATTTAATCGTCGGGAAGTATTGGGTTGGGCATTTTATGATTTTGGCAATTCTGCTTTTTCATCGCTGGTTTTGACTTTTGTTTTTGCGACTTATTTTACAAGTGTAATAGCTCCGGATAAAATTACCGGTACCGCTCTTTGGTCTCGAGGATTAAGCACTTCAGGATTGGTTGTTGCATTTTTGTCTCCATTCCTTGGCGCTCTGGCAGATAGGGGCGGTTTCCGTAAACTATTTTTGGCAGTTCTAACCGGTGTGGCCGTTATTGCCACAGCAAATCTTTACACTGTGCTGCCGGGTCAAACCCTTAAGGCGATTACTTTTTTTGTGATTGCGAACCTTTGCCTTGAATTAGGCATGGTTTTTTATAATTCGTTTTTACCTGATATCGCGCCGTTAAAAAAAATCGGACGTATTTCCGGCTATGGTTGGGCGTTCGGATACCTTGGTGGACTCATTGCATTGATAATTGCTTTATTCGGATTTGTTCAACCCGAAACACCTATTTTTAATTTATCGAAGGATGCTGACCAGCATATCCGTGCAACTACACTTTTGACTGCGGCCTGGTTCGGTCTGTTTAGTTTGCCTTTCTTTGTCTGGGTTCGCGAAAGGCGCCCGGTTCAAAAACTTGAATACAACGAACTTTTAGGTTCTACAATAAATCAGTTAAGCACCACCTTTAAAGAAATAAAAAATTACCGTCAGATAGTTAGGCTTTTAATCGCCCGTATTTTTTATAACGATGCGATTTTAACTATTTTCGCTTTTGGAGGTATTTATGCCGCCGGTACCTTTAGTTTCTCCAATGAAGAAATCTTGATATTTGGGATTGTCTTAAGTGTGGCTGCAGGGACAGGCGCTTTCCTTTTGGGTTTCCTGGATGACATTATCGGTGGAAAAAAAATGATTCTAATTACCAATATTGCTTTTGTTGTAGCCACACTCATTGCTGTTTTCGCGCCGAATAAGTTTTATTTTTGGATTGCAGGAATTATGGTTGGCCTTTTCTCCGGTCCAAATCAAGCCTCTAGCCGGGCATTGATGGGGCGTTTTGTACCATCCGAAAAGGAGACTGAGTTCTTTGGTTTTTTTGCATTTTCGGGAAAAGCCACCGCCTTTATCGGGCCACTGGCATTTGGCTTTTTTACTGAAGTCTTTAACACGCAGCGTGCCGGTATTGCTGTCACAACAGTTTTGTTTATTATTGGGTCTGTCTTACTCTATTTTGTGGATGAAGCGGAAGGATTAAAACTATCTCAAGCAAACTCCAATGAAAGCTCAGATTAAGTGGACTGACTGAACCCAGTTTCCCACAGCCTGTAAAAAATCTTTCTTTTTAATTGGCTTGGTAATATAGTCATCCATATCATTGTCTAAACACCTTTTCTCATATCCTTCAACAGCATGTGCCGTGAAAGCGATTATTGGGATTCTACTTTTTTTTGCTTGTTCCTTTTCTATTTTTCTTATTGCTTCTGTGGCTGCAAAACCATCCATCTCCGGCATGTTAATATCCATGAGAATCAGATCGTATTCAGTTTTATTAAATTTGTCAACCGCAATAACCCCATTTTCTGCAATTTCAACTGCGTATCCTGCTTTAGTCAAGAATCTATTCGCCAGAAACTGGTTTTCATAAGTATCTTCTACAACTAAAATAAGTTTCTGCTCATCTGCGGTCTCTTCCGTGCGAAGCTTCTTATCTGGGTTATTTTTTTGACCATTGCCTGTATTGTTCTTTTCTGAAAAACGAAATATTGAATGCCTGCCTGTCCCCGGCATCATATATCTTCTATCGTGCAATGAATTGCTTGAACTTGGAGTAATCACTTTAACAGCCTCTAATTTAAAGTCACATTTATAAACTAATCTTCTTCTTGCCAGACAATTTTTACTTTTTGGAGGTAATTATTTAATTGTGCATTGGCCTTTGAAATTTTATCTAAATTACCAACCTTTGCGGCATCTTCCATTTCTGCACCAATTTCAGTGATTTTGTCAAAACCATATCCTCCACCACTGCCTTTCATACTGTGCCCTAAACGCATGATCTCGTCAATCTCACCATTCTGCAGATGTTGATAAATAAGAGTAACATCGTTTTTCCTGTTTTCCATGAAATCAGGAATTAATTCTTCCAGATCAATATCAACGTATACTATGGTGTTGTCACTCATCGTTCTACCTGTTTAGTAAATATACAGTATGTTTATCGGTAGAGTTAAAAGATTTTTGATTTTTTATTTGATTATATACTTATAATTGTGGGGGGATAGGTAGGAGTAAGTTCTGCTTTAGAAGAAATATTATTTGGATGGGGCTGTGACTTACTAGTTTCTCTATCAGGATTTTCCCGTTATTTGGCCTGCCTCAATGGTGGTTTTGATAGACATTAAAATTGACTTTTTTTAATCTAATTCTACAATAGTTACGCCAAGGTCTCCTTGGTTCCATTCAGCAAATTTAGTACTTTTTATACGCGGATGGTTTTTTAAAAACTCCTGAAGGCCTTTGCGAAGCGCACCGGTGCCTTTGCCATGAATTATTCTTACTGCCGGCCAGTCAGCCAATAAAGCGTCGTCGATAAATTTATCCACCTTGAAGATGGCTTCTTCCAGTTGAGTGCCCCGCACATCTATTTGTGATAATACATCGGACTTGGTAGGCGCACTTATTTTAACCCTTGGTGTCGTTTTTTTAGATTTTTGCTTGGGCGCGGATAGTTCGCTGCCGGATACCCATATTTTGAGGTTGTCTGCTTGAAAAAGTACTTTTGTACCGCCATCCTGAACCGCAAGAATTTCACCGTCTTTTTTCTGAGCATTCCAATATGCCTTGGAACCAACATCAATTTTGAACTCACTTTCTATCATACGCTTAGAAGGTGTTGCTATTTTTTGTAACTGGCTTTTTACATCTGTTTTCCTGCTTAGAAGGTTTTCTTTCGCCTGCTGAATACTATCTTTGCTTGCCTGTTTTTCTTTGATGTTTTTGATTGCTTTTTCAATAATTGCATTTGATTGCTCAAGTATTTGTTGCGAGTCGAGTAAGGCTTGTTTTTTTCTGCTGTTTTCTTCCTTTTTTATGGAATCTACTTTTCCCTGGTACAGGTTGCTCAAACCGGCAAGCCTGATTTTTTCCAGCTCAAGTTCACTTTTTAATTTTTGGGCAATCTGGGATTTTTTGTCAAGCTCCAAAATTAAATTTTCAAGCTTCTGTTTTTCACTCCCGAGTTGTCGTTTTGCCTGCTCGAGCACATCTTCCGGGATACCTAGTCTTTTCGATATTTCAAGAGCATAACTTGAACCAGGCACTCCAATTTTAAACCGGTAGGTTGGCTCCAAGGTATTTACGTCAAATTCCATTGAGCCGTTTTCAATACCTTGCGTATTAAATGCAAAAGCCTTAAGACCACCGAGGTGGGTTGTTACCATTGTTTTGCAGCCGACTTTTGATAGTTTTGTGAGGAAGGCAATTGAAAGTGCCGCGCCTTCGTCAGGGTCAGTGCCCACTCCAATTTCATCCATCAAAACTAAGCTGTGTTTATCCACATTTTGCAGGATGTTTTTTATTTTGCCAATGTGCGATGAAAATGTAGATAAATCCTGCTCAATTGATTGAAAATCACCAATGTCGGCAAATATTTTTGAGAACACCGGCAATGAGGAGTCAGGGGCAACTGGAATGGGAATACCCGATTGTACCATTAACGCAAACAAACCGATCGCTTTTAAGGCAACGGACTTACCGCCGGCGTTGGGGCCGGTAATAACAAGGGTCGTAATGTCGCCTGTCATTTTCAGATTGAGTGGAACAACCTGTTCTTTTTTATGAAGTGATAAAAGCGGGTGTCTTCCTTTGATAATGTCGATCTTATTTTGCTCATTAAAGTCAGGCGTTATACATTCCAATTCATTTGAGAAGAGCGCTTTTGCACGGATGATATCAAATTCAATAAGTGTGACAAAGTTTATGGTGAGAGCCTCTAAATTGACATGCAGATCATCTGTTATTTCTCGTAGAATTCTTTCAACTTCAGCCTGTTCTTGCCGTTTTAAGCTGATTAATTCATTGTTGAGCTCGACCGATTCTATTGGCTCTATAAAAAGCGTAGCACCCGTTGCCGATTGGTCGTGTAAAAGTCCCTTTACACGCCTTCTACTTTCCAATTTTACTGGGAAAACCCTTCTACCATCTTTTAGGGTGATAATCTCTTCTTGCAAATATCCTTTGTCACGATATACCTTAAAGAGGCGATCTATTTCACGGCGTGCCTTTTGTTCAGCCTGACGAATTTCTTTTCTTATGCTTGCCAAAGCCGGTGAGGCTGAGCTTTTAACTTCAACCTGTTGGAAGTCAATTTTTACAGAAATGTTTTGTTGAATTTCTTTAAATGACAGAAGTTTGTGAGTAATTGCCAACAGGGTGGGATAATGTTCTGCTCTCTTTTTTAGGTAAGAATGTATTCTTCTGCATGTGTCAAGTGTGTTAGCTACCCGAATTAAAGCTATTGGAGCGAGAAAAGCGCCCTTTACGCTTGCGGTTTCGAGGTCTTGTTTAATATCCCAAATATTAAACGGAAATGGCGCGTCATTTTTGAGAATTTCGGCAAGCTCTTCAACCTTTGTTAATTCTGAGCGAATTGTTTCGAGTTCTGTTAGAAAAGAGATTGCTTGAAGTTGATACGCCGCAATTGTTGAAATTGCTTTTTCTTGAATTGTTTTTAGGATTTTATCAAATTCGAGGAGAGAACGAATTTCTGTGATACTACTCATTTTTGTCGTTATTTGGAATCTTTGTCATCAGCTAAAAGAGATTTGAGAATCTTGTTGGCTTCACTCGACTCGAGGTTATATTTAGACGCATCACCCAAGGACTCCATAATTTCCTTTTTGAAGTCTTTTGAATTCGGGCTGAGGTGTGTCAAATAGTTGAACATTTTAGGCGCAAATTTACCAATTGGTTTTAGGAGGACACTTTTATCCTGGTCCGGAAGAAAATAGTTACTCATTGGAACAATCGATATTAATAGTACACAAAGACTTGTTATAATCGCCCCTTTGGTAAAGCCTACTACTCCGCCGGCCAATTTTTCAAGCCAACCGAGAAAAGTATATTTAACAAACTTTTGAAGAATATGCGCTATAAGCTGAAAGAGCATATGAACTGCAATGAAAACGGTTAAAAAACCAATAATTGTTGAAAATGCAGGGGGCATGGAAACATAGCCTTTAATAATTTCGGATACGTCGCTCATTAATTTTGTAGCGAGTATTACAGAAAAAAGTTGCCCAACCAGCCCGATAACTTCAATTATAAGTCCCCGAAAGAGTCCTTTAAGTAGAAAAATAAGGATGATGCAAAGGATGATGTAATCGATATAATTCATTTAAACAAAAAAAGTGAACAGAATATCCTGCCCACTTTTTAATACCTCAAACTTGTGTTTATAAATAGTTCTAGTTTAACTGAGTTTTTGGCGCACAATATTTTGGATTAGCTTGCCGTCAGCTTTTCCTTTAAGTTCTTTCATGGTCAACCCCATTACTTTGCCGAGGTCCTGGACAGAAGTTGCGCCAACTTCCGCAATTGTTTTGACAACAATTTTTTCAACTTCATCCATCGACATTTGTTCAGGCAGATAATCAGCGATGATTTCTAACTCAATTTTCTCATTTTCAAGAAGTTCAGACCGATCACTTTTTTCATAGATTGCGATGGCTTCTTTTCGCTTTTTTGCTGCGGAATTTAGTACTGACAACAATTCGTCTTCTGAAAGAGTTTTGCCTTTGGAGATTTCTGTGTCTTTAATTTGGGCACGAATCATTCTTAAAGTAGTGACTTTGATACTGTCTCTTGCTTTCATGGCAGTTTTTAAGTCTTCAGAAATTTTATCGTTAAGGCTCATTTTTATCGTTAAAAAAATTGTTACTTAAAAGTCTAGTTCGAATTTTCCAGAAAAATCATACGGCGATGTTTTCTTTTTGCTTGCGAAAGCTTTCTTTTTTTCTTCTCACTTGGTTTTTCAAAATGCTGGTGCTTACGGTAGTCCGAAAAAATGCCAGCCTTCTGGCAAGCTTTTGTAAACCTTTTTAAAGCTCTTTCGAAATTCTCGCCTTCTCTAATTTTAACACTAGGCATGCAGCTGTAACCTCCTTAATGAGTTTGTGGTCAGATTTCAAAAAATAAGACAACAAAGATAATTAATAATCTTTGTAAAATCAAGTTTTTTATTGGCTGAAAAGGTTGAATATTTATTGGTTTGTTTCCAGCGTGTCCAATATAATTGCACTGGCTGTTATGGCTGCTGTCTCGGTTCTCAATCTCCTTTTACCTAGAGAAACGGGAGTGTAACCACTTTGTTTAAAAACGAGAATTTCTTCTTCGGAAAATCCGCCTTCCGGACCAATAGCTAAAATAACTTTGCGAGCCGTTTTTGCGTTAGACAAAGTTTTATGAATTGTGTTGTCATTAATTTTTTCATGGGCAATAATTTTTAAATCAAAATTGTTGCGTTGCATCAACTTGTTTAAGTGGATGGGTTGCTCAACTTCAGGTAGAAAGCTGCGCAATGATTGCTTCATTGCGCTAATAGCAATTTTTTTGCACCTATTGTGATTTATTGATTTTGCTTTTACTTGTGTTCTTTCACTTAGAAGGGGAATAAATTTTTTAACACCAAGCTCCGTACATTTTTCTATTATTAACTCAAATTTGCCTTTTTTCGGTATCGCTATGGCTAACGTCAGCTCGGTATTTGATTCGTTGTTTTCTTCAAGGGTACTAATTATTTTGGCTTTTAATATATTGTTTTGTGTATTTGTTATTTCACACTTATAGATATGCCCGAGGCCATCAATTATTGTAATTATTTCACCGGACTTTTTTCTTAATACATTAATGATATGATGTGCTTCTTTATCTGATAGAGTAATAAAGTCATTTTGTATTTGTGAAGGAGGAGTGTAAAAGGAGTCGTATGGCGCTGGCAATTAAAATATCCGGTTTTATTTTTCGTATACTACGCGGAATGTCTTTGGGCGAACATCTCTAAACTTGACGCCTGTGGGTGTTTGAATAACTACAGGGTACTCTTTATTCGGATTATTTTTTATTCTATTATAGTCTAAATAGGCGACTATGTCGTTATGGTCAATGTAGGTTAATATGTTACCCCCGCCTATTAATGTAAGTTGCAGCGTTGAAGGTACTACGTAAAGGGAGGTATTATTTGCAATATTTTTTATTTTTACCGGTACTCCTGTAACTTCCAGTTCAACTAATTTTTGGATATTAATATAGACAGCTGTTTGTTGAGCTGATATTTTAACCTTCTGTGATGCAGGGAGTTTTAATGGTACAGATGTTTTAATATCCGATTTTAAATCTTCAAAAACTTGCTCGGTTTCTGCGGATATCTCACTTATTTTGTTGATCTCACTTTTAGGGCCAGAGATTTTTACAGAATCAGGAGATGTTCGGATTTTGCCAACCTGAGTATAACCAGAAGCTGATTTGTAATTTAATCTCGGTGTGATGGGCACTTTTTTTTCGAAGAAATCATCTAATACCACCGATATTTTGTTGGGCATTAGAATTTCCTCAGTGGTCATAAATCCGCCCGGTCTTGACAAAAATACGTCCTTGGTTTCCAACTGAAAGGTTTTGTTTTTGTCCACATCGGATAAGTCTAGTTCTACCCTTGCGCTACTATTAAACCCAAGCGCAATAAGGTCTTTGCCTGTCCCTTTGATTTTTATTTTGGCAAATGGTGTAATATCGTTTAGTATTACTTTGCCTTTAGGCAGGTTTGTTGTTGATATGGGGATTTCAAGGATTGTTTCATAATCATTTTCTGTAACAACAAAAAACCAAATAAAAATGGCCACGACAAAAGCCAGGATTTTTATTTTATAATTATGAAGGATGAGTTGCATATTTAAAAAAAGGGTAAGTAGCTTTAACTAAATACCCTGAAAAATGTAGAATTATTTGAAAGATTGTTCGATTGGTTTGCCGATGCTTACATCACCATTATCAATTCTTAAACTAAATCCACAATCGGGGTTGGTGCATACCCATGCTTTATACAAAATAGAGGATCCTTCTCTTCCATAATCCGACAGAGGTACTAAAATACCAGTTTTACACTTTTGGCATTCTGGAAATGCGTGTTCCATAATAGTCTCCCAGGAGCTTGTTTTTTTAGATTCCTCTAAAAACAGATATAAGATTTAACAACATAAAAAGCTAAAAAACAACTTATATGTGATCTTGAGGTGCAAATTTATTCCTTTACAACCCAAACTTTAACTTTTGTTTCTACTTCATTATGCAATTTAATAGGTATTTCGTAAACGCCCAAAGCCTTTATTGGCTCATCTAATTGTATTTTTCTACGGTCGATATCAAAGCCGGCATCGCTCAAAAGTTCTCCTATGTTCTGCGAAGTCACTGAGCCAAAAACTTTGTCTTCTTCTCCCACTGAAACAGTAGCTGTCAGAGATACAGAAGATAGCTTGTTCGATAATACTTCAGCTTCTTGCTTTTCTTTTAATTTTTTTGTTTCTAATTTTTGTTTCTCTCTCTCGTAGAATTTCATGTTTTGAGAAGTTGCTCTCAGGGCAAAGTTCTTCGGTATCAAAAAATTTCTTGCAAAGCCATCTTTAACCGTAACTATTTCACCGGCTGTACCGAGATTGTCAACTTCTTCTCGCAGTATTATTTTCATTGTACTTCCTGTTTATTTTGAATTTTCCATAACATAAGGCAAAAGTGCAAGTTGTCTTGCTCTCTTTATTGCCCGTTTCACCATGCGTTGGCATTTAGCATCATTGCCAGAAGTTCTTCTTGGTATAATTTTGCCCTGCTCGGTGACAAATTTAGTTAGTAGATCAATATTTTTATAGTGAATATCAGAAATAGATGGACCATCCGCTTCGTAAAATCTATTCACTTTTTTCTTTCGTAACATTCTTCAGATTCTCCTTTTTTAGACTGCCGATTCCTCAGTCTTAACTTCTGGTTCGCTTGCTGCTTTTTCACTAGCTTCGGGTGTAGGCTTGGGCTCTGGTGTCGAAGCTGGTTTTTCCGTAGTTTCTGCAGCACTTGATTGCTCAGATTGTTTTTGCTTTAGCTTTTCCAGATGCCTTGACTCTGCTTTCACTGTGAGATGTGTCAAAATGGTTTCTTGTAATAGATATTCTTTTTCGAGTAATTCCGGTAAACTTGACTGGCTTTCAAAAACAATGTGATGATAATTGCCATATTGTTTTCTATTTATTTCATAAGCTAATCGTTTCTTACCCCACTCTTCTTGTATCAATATATTCCCACCATTGTTCTTGATGAAATTTTCAATGCCGGTTAGACTTGTATGACTATCTTCCTGTTTTTGAAGAGAATCAATTACGATTGTTGTTTCATAAATCTGCAAAGGGTTTCACCTCCTTTAATTAATTTACAAATAGGGGCGCCAATACCAATGATATAACCGCCATTAATTTTATTAGTATGTTAATTGAAGGTCCGACAGTATCCTTAAGCGGATCACCAACGGTATCTCCAATTATGGTAGCCTTGTGGGTTTCAGAACCCTTACCACCGAGGTTACCTTCTTCTACATATTTTTTTGCATTATCCATAGCCCCACCCGAGTTTGCCATTTGTATACCCAACATTACGCCTGTAATAAGTGCACCTACCAAAAGCCCGGCTAGTGCATCAGGGCCTAAGGTAAACCCGATAATAGCTGGTGTAACTATAGCCAGGGCTCCCGGAATTAACATGCCTTGTATGGCGCCGGTAGTACTTATATCAACACATTTTGCAGAATCGGGTAGAACTTTGCCTTCCATTAAGCCTGGAATTTCTTTGAATTGGCGCCGAACTTCTTCTATCATTTTAAAAGCAGATTTGCTTACGGCATCAAAAAGCATTGACGAAATAAAAAATGGAAACATCCCGCCAATTAATAAACCAGCCAATACTTTTGGGTCTTTAATGTCAGCGACATCAACGTTAGCAGATTTCATATAAGCAGCCAAGAGTCCCAGGGATGCAAAAGCAGCAGAACCAATTGCAAAGCCTTTTCCGATGGCGGCTGTTGTATTCCCAACGGAATCCAGATTGTCAGTAATTTCACGAACTGATGGATCCAGTTCAGCCATCTCTGCTATACCACCGGCATTATCTGCAATAGGGCCGTACGAATCAACAGCAACGACCATTCCCGTGGTTGCAAGCATTCCCAGTGCAGCCATTGCAACACCATAGATTCCGGCAAAATGATGAGCTAGCATAACCGCGATGGCTAATGCAATAACGGGTACAGCTGTTGACGCCATGCCTACCGAAAGGCCGGTTGTTATGGTTAAAGCCGGGCCGGTTTTTGAATCTTCAGCTATTTTTCTGACCGGCTTATATTTATTTGATGTGTAATACTCACTTAAGAAACCAATAATAATCCCTGACAAAACACCGGAAATAGTTGCGTAAAATGGTCCTAAAACAGAGTACTGAATTCCATTCTCAACAAACGGAACACCGTAATTTTTTACAATTAAATATGTTGCAATACCAGTTAGAACGGCGCTGATATAAGTGCCATTCATAAGCGCGCTTTGTGGGTTAGAGCGTCCGAAAACGCGGACATAAGTAATTCCAATTACTGAGGCTACAATGCCTGCACTTGCTATATAAAAAGGAATCATTTGAAGGCTATCGGAGGTTAACCCGATGAGGGTAGCAATCGCTAAGGCTGCGATAATAGACTCAACATAAGATTCCATTAAATCTGAACCAAGACCTGCAACGTCACCAACGTTATCTCCAACGTTATCAGCAATTACGGCCGGGTTTCGCGGATCATCCTCAGGTATATTGGCTTCAACTTTTCCAACTAAATCAGCTCCCATATCGGCGCCTTTGGTAAAAATACCACCTCCACTGCGAGCAAAAAGTGCAACTAAACTGGCACCCATTGCATAACCGTTGATCACTGTTGGGTTACCACCAAATACTTTATAGAGTATGGATAAACCAAGTAATGAAATTCCTACTACGCCCAAGCCCATAACAGCGCCTCCGGAAACTGCTACACCTAAAGCTCCTTTGAGACCTCCTGAAAGTGCACCTTGTGCTGTTCTGGAGTTTGCACGAGTTGCGATGCTCATACCTATATAACCGGCCAAGGCAGAGGCCATGGCGCCGGTGATGAAAGCAATTGAAGTTTTCCAACCGAGTTCAACTTTTGCAAAGGTTGGCGCAAGTGCAATTAAGGCTGCGATAATTACCACGAAAATACCGATATATAAATATTCACGTTTCAAGAATGCTGTGGCGCCTTCCTGGATAGCCTTAGAAATGGCAACCATACGTTCGTTGCCCGGGCTCTTTTTCATAACATCAATACTT
Source organism: Candidatus Zhuqueibacterota bacterium (assembly GCA_029262035.1). GTDB lineage: Bacteria > Zhuqueibacterota > Zhuqueibacteria > Oceanimicrobiales > Oceanimicrobiaceae > JAJDAE01. The sequence continues at coordinate 6,381 of JAJDAE010000138.1, read as the reverse complement.
AAATAAACTAAAAAAACTAGTGCGAACAAACTCGCTACTATTGGAACAATCACTTCGAACCTCCTTGGTTAACTCTTGTTAAATGTACTCATTGCTTTATCTATGCCGTAAACTAGTGTGAAGCAGCATGCTTCAGAAGTATTGGAAATTATTTCAGAAAGTTTCTTCTTTTCAACTTTATTAAATTTCCCAAGTACAAATCGAATAACGTCTGGCATTTCATCTTGCCCGATACCGATTTTTATTCTTGGAAATTGGTCATTTTGAAAGTGTTCAATAATAGATTTAATTCCATTATGTCCACCTGAAGTACCTTTAGGTCGTATTCTGAGTTTTCCGAACGGCAGATGATAGTCATCGAATACTACTAGTATTTTATTTAATTGGAAATCATGTTTATCTATCAATACTCTTAAAGCTGCCCCGCTATTGTTCATGAATGTCATAGGTTTAACGAGGATCGCTTTTTGGTTTTCGTTAATATTTATTTCAAAAGTTTGATAGAGCCTTGTCCTTTTTTTTGATATTACTGTATATTTCTTTCTTAATTCATCAATTACCATAAAGCCAATATTGTGCCTGGTTTTACGATATTTAAAACCAGGGTTGCCCAAACCAACAATCACATGAGTTGTTTCCATCTAATGGTGATGCTGTTCCTAAGCTGGAGGCTAATCTTCTTGTTCTTGCTCTTCCTCTTCTTTCTTCTCACCAATAACTTCAGGTTCTGTTGTTTCATCAACTTCGGCTTCCTCAACCTCTTCTTCAATTCTCGGATGGCTAATAGAAACGATTGATTGTTCCGGGTCGTTTAATATTTTAGCTTTATCAATTTCAATGTCGCTGACATGAATTGAATCCCCTATTTCCAAATCCGTAACATCAACATCAAAATGCTCGGGTAAGTCTGCGGGGAGGGCTTCTACTTCAAGTTCACGAAGCAGCTGTTGTTGAATACCGCCTTCGTTTTTTACACCGGTAGCCGTTCCAATAAGATTGACAGGGACTTGTATCGTGATTTTTTCTGTCATCTTTATACCTAGAAAATCAACGTGCACCGGTTTACTGGTTACAGGATCCCATTGAATATCACGTACTACGCACTTGGTTTTCTTGGAATCATCAAACGCAAGTTCTATGATATTGGAATCTGATGACAAAATTCCTCGAAGTTCTTTTTCATCTATAGAAAGTGCAGTAGAATCCTGGCCATGAAAATAGTAAATAGCAGGGACTCTTCCTTCTCTTCGGATTGCCTTTGTACCTTTTTTATTAGTTGTTTCTCTTTTTTGAGCATTTAAAATTGATTCCGACATTGTAATCTCCAGATTTAATCAAACAGAGAACTAATTGATTCTTCTCCGTGTATTCTTTTTATAGATTCGCCAAATAGTTTTGAGGCCGTTAAAACATCTATTTTATCTATTTGTTTTTCAGGTGTTAAATTTATTGTATCTGAAACTTTAATTCTCGTAATAGGGGCTTTTTCTAATTTTTCGATAGCCGGGCCGGATAAAACTGGGTGTGTACAAGCTACGTAAATATCTTTTGCACCGTTTTCTTTTAGAGCGAAAGCGGCATTGCAAAGTGTACCTGCTGTGTCAATAATATCATCAATTATTAAAATATTTCTATCTTTAACATCACCGATCAAATTAAGGATTTCGGCTTCATTGTGTTTAGGTCGTCTTTTGTCTATAATTGCCAATGGTGCGTTTAGTCTCTTTGCATATGCCCTGGCCAGGGTAATACCGCCGATATCAGGTGAAATTACTGTAAGATCCGGCAAATTCATTTCACGAAAATGATCACTAAATATTGACGATGAATATAAATGATCGACAGGGATATCGAAAAATCCCTGAATTTGGGGGGCATGTAAATCCATAGTAAGAATTCTGTCTGCCCCGGCTGTAGTAATTAAATTTGCAGCCAATTTAGCGGTTATTGAAACCCGGGGCTGATCTTTTCTATCTTGTCTTGCATAACCAAAATATGGAATAACTGCTGTTATTCGTTCTGCCGATGAGCGTTTAGCGGCATCAAACATAATAAGCATTTCCATAAGATTATTTGCAGGGGATATGGTGGGCTGGATTATGAAGACATCAGCACCACGAATATTTTGATCATACTTTACCCAAATCTCGCCGTCACTGAAATACTTGATCTGCGCGTCACTAACGTAGGTTTTTAAATATGCTGCAATTTTTTCGGCTAAAGGCTTATTAGCATTGCCAGAAAAAATAATTGGATTATGTAACATTTTTCAATAACAATAGATAGAAAATGACGGAAACCCAAGAGGGGCCGTCATTTATAATAATAAACTCAGCTGGGGCGGGGGGATTCGAACCTCCGAATGCAGGGATCAAAACCCTGTGCCTTGCCGCTTGGCGACGCCCCAGTGTAAAATTTTATCGATCTACTTCTTGAACGATTTTTTCAGAAAGTTGCCCGCCTTCTTGGCTAAGCGAATTTTGATACTCGTCAAGAATTATTTTTTCAAGACTTTGCCGAAATTCATTTCGGATAGGATGTGCAATATCCCTATATGATCCATCAGGCATTTTTCGGCTCGGCATACTAATAAAATATCCGGTAGAACCTTTAATGATTTTCATGCCACGAACTACGAAAACATCATCAAAAGTGACGTTAACGAAGGCTTTAAGTTTGTCTTCGTTTCTGAGACTGACGTTAACTTCTGTTATCTCCATGCCTCACTCCGTATAATAGCCAACATTAGCCAAGTGCTAAGTTAGGTTAAAATTTAATTGTTTACTTGATGATATCCCCAATTTTCAAAACCTGTTGTGAAGGTTTTGAATTTTTTTTCAAATAAACTGTGGGCCTTTACTACGTCACTATTTGTTTTGAACACCCCAAATAGGGCTGACCCCGATCCCGATAAACTCGCAATTACTGCGTTTGACTCCTGCAATTGCGTCTTTATTTCACCCAACAGTGGATACTTTAAAAAAACAACATCTTCAAAGTCATTTTTCAATGCCTCAAAGATGTCCAAGTTAACGGCACCCCTATCTTTAAAACCCGACAAGATAACACTTTTTTCCTTATTTGTCAAGTCTAAATTCAAATTGGTGTATGCCCATTTAGTTGATATTTGAACATTGGGAAAAACGATTAAAACGTGATTATATTTACAATTATTGTTTATAGTTTTTAACTTTTCACCCCTTCCGTAAGCGAAAGCCGTCCCACCTTCTATAAAAAATGGAATATCCGAACCTAACTGGGCCGCCATCTCTTTTAAATTATCAACACTGAAATTGGTTTTGTACAATTTGTTCAAAGCGAGTAAGGTTACTGCCGCATTGCTGCTACCACCCCCCAATCCTGCTCCCCAGGGAATATTTTTAGTTAGTTTTATATTGACACCAACTTGGATTCTTGCATATTTTTTAAACAACCGGGTCGCTCTGCAACATAAGTTTGATTCATCAGTCGGAATACCGGTCTTATTGCAAGTTAAGGATACTTTGCCGGAATCTGATAAACTTATTTGGAGTTCATCTTTAATATTGATTTGCTGGAGTATTGTTTCTAACTCGTGAAAGCCGTCATTGCGTTTGTTTAAAATTGACAGACCAAGGTTTATTTTCGCAAATGATGGAAGGGAAATTGAAGTCATTTATTATTTGCTGAAATATAAGCTGAACTTTTCCAGTAACAACTCTTTATTAGCTTTTGATATTTCTCTTCCCTGAATTGGGAAATCTTTGTATTCTCTGGCTAAATTCCTCAATTCTTTTACAGGTAGTTTTTCTATCTCTTGTAATGGTGTTGGCGATTTATGGGGGAGAACATCTTCAGAAACGATTTTGTCTATTTCCTTGTGGGGTCTTGCAATGACGTGGCAAGAGACCAGTTCGCCTATTTTTTCAGCCGCTCTGGCACCAGCGTCTGTAGCTGATTTGACTGCTCCTACTTCCCCTGAAATTTTTACAGTTATGAGCGCTGCAATTGTATTTTCGGTGCCCAACAGTTTAACGTTTGCAGCCTTAACCATCGCATCGGCCGCTTCAATTGCGCCAACCAGCCCCTTAGTCTCAATTAGACCTAATGCTTCTTCCATGATTCGTTTTATTTGGTTGGTAGAATTATTTCAACATCAGCGTGTGGTCTTGGAATCACGTGCACTGAAACCAACTCGCCTACTTTTTCTGCTGCAGAGGCGCCGGCATCGGTAGCTGCTTTAACAGCGCCTACGTCGCCCCGTACCATGACGGTCACATAACCGCCGCCAATTTTTTCTTTACCAATCAGACTAACTTTTGCAGCTTTAACCATCGCATCTGCAGCTTCAATCGCCCCTACGAGACCTCTTGTTTCGATCATTCCTAAAGCATCTAAGCTCATAAAAGGAATCTCCTTGCTAAGTTATTTAATTTTAAACTCTTTAATGAAAAAAATATTGCATGAAAAGAATAACAATTCTTTTGAACTTTGTCAACAGTTTTCTATTCGGGATAAGTAATAAGACGTGGCTAAAACGGGTTGCTTTTTTGATTTTTAATCTCTAATTTTTCAAATGAAAACAATATACTTTATATCCGATGTCCACTTGGGCGGGCATGATGAGGAGATTGAGAGAAACAAAATAGAGAAGTTACGATCCTTTTTTGTTGAAATTTCCGGTAAAGCCGATATCCTTTATATTGTTGGTGATTTGTATGATTTTTGGTTTGAATATGCAAGGGCAATTCCCAAAATCAACATCAAAGCGTTGGCCGGATTAAATGAACTTATCGAATCGGGAACCGAAGTCCGGTATTTCACCGGCAACCACGATATTTGGCATGAGTCATTTTTTGAAAAGGAATTAGGGGTCAAAATTTATCATCATCCACAAATTGTTTCGCACAACCAATTGAAATTGTTTATTGCTCATGGTGATGGCCTGACCAAAGGGGAATGGAAATTACGTCTAATTAAGCGTGTTTTTAAAAGCCCCGTTAGTATTTTTCTTTTCCGGTTGTTACATCCCGATGTAGGGATTGCTATTACGCGGTTGTTTTCCAGAGGGAGACGTGAACATAAAATAAACCCATTTATTGAAGATTACAGGGAGTTCGCTCATCAAAAATTAGGTAATGGGTTTGATGCAGTAATTTTGGGACATACGCATATGTCAGTATTTGAGCATCATCATCAGGATAAACATTACATCAACCTGGGCGAATGGATTCGGAATTTTAACTACTTGAAATTGTCAGGTAAAAAATTTGAATTTGCTGAATGGCTTTAAATCTATAATTGTGAAACTAAGGTTCTATTGAAAAGTATAAAATGGAATAATGGAAAACGAATTTTATGAAAAGACAAGTTAGAGATTCTGAAGAGTCGGGTTTTACCATGAACGTGGGCAGACAACCAACTAATACTAGGACCAAAATATGGAGTTTTTTGGGGATCTTCTTTGTTTTTGCCGGGGTAATTTATCTATTTTTGATAACTCGCGACCTACCTTCATTGAAACAACTGGAAGAGTACAAGCCAAAGTTGGCTTCGGTGGTATACTCCTCCGACATGAAAGTGATTCATGAGTATTATGAACAAAAACGAAGTTTTGTACCCTTAGAAGAAATGCCGGAGCATCTCATAGACGCTATAATTGCAACGGAAGATCGCAGGTTTTACGACCATTGGGGTATGGATATCCGACGGCTATTCGGTGCTGTTTTTAAAAATATTGTCACTGCGGATCTCTCAGGCCAGGGGGCAAGCACTTTAACTCAGCAGCTCGCCAAGCAGTTATATTTAACACTCGAAAAAACCTATACACGAAAAATCAAAGAACTGATTACTGCAATTCAGATTGAACGAACCTATACAAAGCCTGAAATTTTAGAGATGTATCTCAATCATATGTATTTTGGACAAAGCGCTTATGGTGTGCAATCTGCCTCGGTTGTCTTCTTTGGAAAGGATGTGCAGGATATAGCGGTAGATGAAAGTGCTATTCTTGTGGGTTTACTAAAAGCGCCAAACCGGTATTCTCCAATCAGGCATCCGAATAGATGTTTGACCCGACGAAATGTTGTGCTTAACGCAATGCGGGAAACAGATTTTTTATCAGAAGAAGAGTACAAAACTTTTATTAGCAGCCCAATTGATTTAACTAAAGAACAAAATACAGCTTATGGACTGGCACCATATTTTACCGAGTATGTGCGCCAGGTTATGCAGGAGAAATATGGTTACAACCTTTATACTGCCGGACTTTCAATTTATACCACCCTTGATTCCCGGGCGCAATATCTTGCAGAAAAGGCTGTTCAGAGAAATATTGGGAAAATTCAAGAAGGTGTGCGAGAGTACTATATAAGCGAAAAACTTGAAGATAAATTGCTGACC
>JAJDAE010000137.1 GCA_029262035.1 Candidatus Zhuqueibacterota bacterium | reverse complement strand
CCGGAGAGTTTGGATATGTGGGTATTTTGAGGTAAGGAAAACTTGCTATTGTGGTTCGTCATTTTTGGCTAAAATCAGGTGGCGGTTTTGTAATTCATCTGCCAGCAGTGCAAATAGTTTATCACCTTCTGACTTAATTCTGCTGACTTGCCACACATCGTTTTTATTTTTCATATTGTTAAGCCATTCCGGGTGATGCAGAAACTGAGTGACGATATATGCCTTGTAACGCAGTTCTGGAGATTTCGCCTTATCCATAACATTTTCAGCAGATTTAGCCAGCTCAAAAAACTTATGCTTTGGTGCAAATATCTGAAGTTTGATAGATTCAAACAACGCAGATTCAACCAGCCCTTGAACTGGTGACTGCATGGCCATGGCGTATTGTTTACCAACGAATTTAATATTAATTGAATCCGGATTTTGGGGTGTTTTTGCGATAACTAAACCCTGACTTACCAGAGCAGTTATAACAATTGTAAAAATAATGCTGATGTCTTTTTTCATGATACCTCCAAGGTTTATATTCATTCTTAAAGCTGGCCTAATATACTCGAATGAAATGTCAACGTTGTCACCGCCGGGTAAACGATTGTAATAAAATGTCATGGTGCGGTAAATGTGAGGATTCATCTTGGAGTCGGGGTGTGGAGAAATAAAAAAAGCCATCAGTTTTGATGGCTTTTTTGTTATGCGTCCCCTAGGGGAGTCGAACCCCTGTTGCAGGAATGAAAATCCTGAGTCCTAGGCCACTAGACGAAGGGGACAGAAATCTTTAGAGGGTGAGCGAGGGGACTTGAACCCCCAACCACCAAGACCACAACCTGGAGCTCTACCAGTTGAGCTACGCCCACCAAAGAAGTCTTAATTTAGACTATTCTTGGTAAAAAGCAAGATTTTTTTAGAGCCTTTTATAATATTTTTCTTGTATTATCCTTTTAAAATATTCTCGATTTTATCGAGCTCATTTTTACTCAAAGTTAGATTCTTAAGAGCGGCAACATTGTTTTCAATTTGCGATACTTTACTTGCTCCAACCAAAACGGTTGTTATTTCTTCATGTCTTAAAATCCAGGCGATTGCAAGCTGTGATAGGGTCTGTTCTCTATCATTTGCTATTGTGTTCAAAGCTTTGATTTTGAAGATTTTTTCATTTGTGATTTCAGTTTTTTGCAGAAATCCGGTTTCTTTTGCTGCACGGCTATTTTCCGGGATTCCGTTTAAATATTTATCGGTTAACAAGCCTTGTGCAAGCGGCGAAAATGGTATGCAACCGATACCTTGTTTTTTTAAGACTTTCAAGAGGTCGTCTTCAACCCATCTTTCAAACATGCTATATTTGGGTTGATGGATTAAGCAATGGATATTCATGCTTTGCAATATTTTTGCTGCCTTTTCAGTTTGCTCGGCAGAGTAATTTGACAGCCCGACATAAAGAGCTTTGCCTTGACGCACAATTTGCGCAAGGGCACCCATGGTTTCTTCCAGCGGTGTTTTCGGGTCCGGGCGATGGTGATAAAAAATATCTACATAATCTAGTCCGAGGCGTTTCAAGCTTTGGTCTAAACTGGATATCAAATATTTTTTTGAGCCGAAATCACCGTAAGGGCCAGGCCACATATCATAACCTGCCTTTGATGAAATGATTAATTCATCACGATAGCGAGATAAATCCTGAGCCAATATTTTTCCAAAATTTTCTTCGGCTGAGCCGGGCGGAGGCCCATAATTATTGGCCAAATCAAAATGGGTTATGCCTAAATCGAACGATCTAAAAATCAAAGATTGCATATTTAGAAATTGATCAACACCACCGAAATTATGCCAAAGCCCCAAAGAGATTGCCGATAATTTAAGTCCGCTGTTTCCACAAAAATTATATTTCATGCTGTTGTAGCGTGAATCGTCTGCATTATAAATGTTCATTCTGAAGCCTGTTTATTGTTGTGAAAATAGTGTTTATATTTTTTTTGAAACCAATCCGGGGTAGGAGATTCGTTTGTATTTTCATAGCTGAATTTTTCCACTGCTCTTAATTTTTCCTCGATTCTCTCATAATAATCTCCCGGAAAATTCGGCCCCAAGTTGATTAACGTATAGGCTTTGTTTAAAGATTTTTGCGCCAGGTATATTTTGCCGAGCTGAAAATAGATATCTGCAAGAAGAATCCAGCTTTTGTAGTACTTGGGCGAGGTATTAATTGCTAGATGCGCCAAGTGCAATGCCTTACCTACTGCTTGCCAATCGGGAACACCGCTTTTTTGAGAGTCTTTCCAGGCTTCTAACTTAGCTAAGGCTGCTAATATTTTTCGTTCTGACAGGTATTTTTTCAATGAGCTTCTGGGTTGAATTCAACAAAAAAGCCCACTTAGGGCGGGCTTGAGTATTGTTTCTATTTTGTACGCCGGGCGGGATTCGAACCCACGACCTACGGATTAGAAATCCGTTGCTCTATCCAGCTGAGCTACCGGCGCAAGTAAACTGTTAAAAATAAAACTGAAAAAGATAGGCTAAAATTAACAAAAAATCAAGCTATTTTAGAGTATGGTTATAGCTTTTTTTAGTGGATCGAGTTTTTGTTTCATTCATAATGCAGGGCTTGCGATGGATTTAACAGAGCCGCACGCCATGATTGGCTGAGAACGGTGAGCATGGCAATCAAAAGTGCGACAACGCCTGCTCCGAGTAATAACAACACATCTACATTAATGCGGTAAGCAAAATTTTCTAACCATTTGTTTGCGACGTACCAGGCCAGTGGCAGGGCAATTATATTTGCAAGGGCAACCCATTTTATGAAATCGACCACCAACAAGCGAATGATGGTTGGGGTGGAGGCGCCAACGACTTTGCGTACGCCTATTTCTTTTGTGCGCTGAGTGATGGAGTAGCTTGCCAGGGCGAACAGTCCAAGGCATGCAATCAGAATTGCAATCCCGGAAAAAATATTTACAACAACACCTGTGTTTAGATCCTGACGATATAGATTGTCAAACTCCTCATCCAGGAAAGAATAGCTGAAGGGATAATTCGGATAAGTTTGCAACCATGCGTTTTCAGCAGCTTGTATAGCTTCAGAAATACGACCGGGCTGAATACGTGCAGCCAGAAGATTGCCCGGTGCTGTGGCAATTGGAAAAATGATAACCGGCTCAATATTTTGGTGCAAGCCGGCAAAATGGAAATCCTTTACCACCCCGATAATTCGTGTTCCGACAGAGTCGCTTTGCGCAAAGTAAAGCCTTTTATTGATCGGTTCATCCCAACCCAGCGCTTTTGCTGCAGTGGCATTGATCATGACCGCATCAACCGTGTCGGTCGGCATTTCACGATTGAAATTGCGACCGCTTTCTACTTCCATGCCAAATGTTTCCATCACTTCGGGAGTTACGGAAAGCACACTCCATATCCAAACATCTTCATCGGAGACGCCTTCCGGACGAACGCGGCTGCGGCCAAATGTTCTACCGGGAACATTGCCTGCTTGTGCTGCCGAAATAAAAGCACTTTGTTTTAATAATTCCTGGCGGAATGTTTCGAGGCCTTGTCCCATGGACTGGTCAAACATATCAAAAATTAACACTTGTTCCCGGTTGTAGCCCAAGTCTTTATTCTTCACAAAATGTAATTGTTTTTGAACGGTTGCCGTAGCGCCAATTAAAGCAATGGAAAGTGAAAATTGGAAAATCACGAGGCCAACGCGTAATGCAGTCCCTTTTTTGCCGGTTTTGAAATTACCTTTTAATACGGTAATTGGTTTGAAACCGGAAAGAATTGTTGCGGGATATAAGCCTGCCAACAAACCGACCCCTAAAAGTAGCGCTACTATAAAGAGTTGCAGGAATCCATTTTGCGCTAAATTGAGTGATAATTCTGATTGCATGAGTTGATTAAGCGATGGCAAGGCCAGAAGAGCCAGCGGAATTGCCATGATTAACGCAAATGCCGTCGTAAAAAAAGATTCGCTTAAAAATTGTCCCATTAATTGAGATTGCCGGGAGCCAACTACCTTACGCAATCCCACTTCTTTGGCGCGTTCAGTGCTGCGGGCAGTAGATAAATTCATATAGTTTACAGCGGCAATAATGAGAATTAGCAACGCAATTGCTGTAAAAATATAAACATTGTTGACATCGCCTTTGTTCTGAACGGGATCAAAAATTATATCGGTAGATTTAAGATGGATGTCTGCCAGAGGTTGAGTGATGACTTCAAAATTTTCAGAAACGCTGTTGTCGTGCGCGAGTTTAGTAAGTTTTTCGGACATACCTTCGGTGGAAACACCCTCGGCCAACATGATGTAGGTTGGCATGGCAATCGAACGCCACTTCTCAACCCAGATTGGCTGAGTCGATCCTGCCGGCTGGTTTGCTTTGGCGTTTGCAATCACGGTTCCCATTGAACCGAGGGCATCAAATGCCAGATGCGTGTTGTCCGGTAAGTCCGCAAGAATACCCGTCACCAGCAAGGCGTTGCCGTTTCCAGCGCGTACCGATTTACCCATTGGGTCTATATCACCAAAAATTTGTTGAGCGCGAGATTGAGTCAAAATAAGGCTAAACGGTTCGGTTAGCGCTGTGGCCGGGTCACCCTCTAATAGTTGATAGTCAAAAAAGTCGAAAAAATTAGCATCGGCGGAGCGTAATTGCTGTGCGTAAATGGCAGGTCGGTCGCCATAGCGCAAAAGCTGCTGACCGCCGAATGTAACCCGCAATGCGGCAGTTACTTCCGGGAAAGCTTGCGGCAAAGCCGGGCCGATTGCCGGCATAGTAATGCCAACCCGCTGGTTATTGGTACCCAATGCTTTGTCGATAGTTAACACCCGATATATCCGGGGCGCCTTTGTATGCATTTTCTCAAATGATAATTCGTTTTGTACAAACAGCAAAATGATAATACAAGTTGCCATGCCCACGGCGAGGCCAATTAGATTGATTGCTGAGTAAAGTTTGGATCTACTTATACTTCTCAGGAAGATTTTGAAATGATTTCCGAGCATCTTTTTACCTTTTTGGTTTGAATTTTTAAATTTGGATTGAAATGTATTGTGGCTTAAGACGCTGAAAAGAGGAAAAGGTTGCTTCGCAAAATTAGCATAATTGTTAATATTTGAAACAGGTGCATAAAATCAGTTGAATCTAAAAATTGAATTGATTAATTTTTCAAATAGAAATCCTAAATAATTTTGATACTTTAAATTATTCAACAATAGGAGTCTCCCATGATTAGGCGACTATTGAGCCAAAAGTTTGGTGTTTTTTTTATAATCGGATTAGTTTTTCAGAGTTGCGACTTTAATTTCTATCAAACTGAAACGACTACTTTTGATAGTGAGATTCGTGTTACCTTTGACCGTCGTGAAAAATCACACCTCGCCTGGTCCCCGGATGGAACGAAAATGGCCTATGTTGTTCAACAACAAGAGGACTTCCTTAAAAGTTATAATTATCTCAGTGGTGATATTTTATCGATTGGTCAATACTTTAGTTTCCCAAGTGATTTTGACTTAAGCCATGACAAAGCAAAAGTCGTTTTTAGCGATTCAGACCGTTTGCTCACAATGAATTTACGGGACGGTACTACAAATACCCTGTTGTCCAATTTTGACTCGAATATTTCTAATCCGAAATGGTCTTATGACGATCAATGGATAACATTTAATGCATTTTCAAATATCTGGATAGTTAGGAGTTCTGGGAGTGGTGCCCGGGAATTAACTAATACTGATGGTTCGGACTTTTTGCCAATTTGGACGCCAAATGGTAAAAAAATTTCTTTTCTTAAGCGGGTTAATTATACAAACCAAATAAATCACCAAATTTTTGTATTAGATATTGAAACAGAACAATTAAAACAACTGACTAATGATTCAACTACTCAAAATATATTTCATTCTTGGTGGCCGGATGGCTCAAAGATAGTATATCAGTCTGAACGATTTGGGTCTGAGATACCTTATTCTTCGGAAATTCGGATAATGAATGCTGATGGCAGTAATAAACAGACATTAATTGATGATGTCAATCGATTGAAAGACCCGATCATTTCTCCGGATGGCTCCAAAATCGCTTGTAGATATATAGGCGGTTTGAGAATATATTCTAAAGAGGGACAGTTCTTGGATTCGGTTTCTGGTATTTCAAGGGCAAGATGGTATGATGATGAGTCTCTTTTATTTTTGGAGAGTAAAACCAATTCATTCATAGAAGTACTGTCGCTCAATGACTCTAGTACAATCCAATTAACACCTCAAAGAGATTTTGTGCAGGCCATACACCCGACATGGTTTCCTGATAGCCAAAAATTGGCCTATATTGAAAGATCTACGAGTATTCGTAGCATAACTGCTACGGGGGATGATGAGGAAATCCTTCTCCCTCATTTCGCCTATAACATTGCTATTTCACGCGATGGCTCCTGGTTAATTTTTGAACAATCATCAGGCCGACTTTTTTTGATGTCTTTGCACTCTGGAGAAATCACAGATTTGCGACAATATATTAGCTCTGGACTTTTTCAGCCGTCACCAAATCCATGGAGTAACGGAGGCGTTGGGGTGTCCCAATTGGGACTGACAATCGCAAAGTCTGATTCAAACCTTACAATTGAAAGGTCGTTGATAGAAGGTAGTTTTTCTAATCCGGATTGGTCGCCAGTGTCGCCTGAATTTGGGTCGCATATCGCAGCTGAATCCAATGGGAATATTATGATTGTTAAACCCGATGGCTCGTTTAAAGAAATTTCAGTATTTAATAGTCGCTGGCCTACCTGGGCACCTGACGGTGAAAGGCTTGCCTATATTAGATGGGATGGCGAAATCTATATTAAGCCGGTTTTTGTTGAATTGACAAAGTAATAGGTTGAATTCCATGAAAATTTACATCTATAATCTTTGCCTTATTTTCTTGTTCAATATACACCTTTGTTATGCGCAACCTTCGGCAACTATAAAAGGCAGAGTGTTAGAAAATAAAACCAATGCACCGGTCTCTAATACCGAAGTTGTGATTTTAGATAAATCCATTGGCGACGTCTGCGATGAAAATGGTGTGTTTCTCATCAATAACTTAAAAGCCGACACTTATACCATTACTGCCTACCGCATTGGCTATGATTCCGTAATGGTTGCTGATATCCATTTGCGACCTGGTGAAGTGCGAGAACTTACGATTTATTTAAAGCCTGTACTCATTAAATTAAACAGCGTTAGGGTCGATGCCGAACGTTTGTGGGAAAAGCATTTAACCGAAGCCTCGGTGGTTGGGATTGAACGCCTGCAAGCCCGCGAGTTGATGACCATACCAGGTATGATGGATGATCCTATACGAGCCGTTCAGGTTTTTAGCGGTGTTGTCGGGTTGGGAGATTATAGCGGTGAACTCGCTGTCCGTGGCGCCAGCCCATCACAAAACCAAGTTGTAATGGATGGCGTAATTATTCCAAATCCATATCGGTTTCGGCTGGCTTTTGGTGGTGGACTCAGCGCGATAAATCCTCATACTTTGCAGGACATTTATCTACACTTAGGCGGTTTTTCTGCTGAATATGGAAATGCTCTGTCCTCAGTTTTGGAAGTAGCCACCCGCGATGGCGATCGCAACCGGTACCATTCCCAGGCAAACTTGAATATTACAGATATGGGCGCCATTGTTGAAGGGCCGCTATTTAACAAAAAAGGTTCGTTTATTTTTTCAACCCGTCGGACTTATTACGATCTCATTGTGAATCGTTTTGCTAAAAGTAACGCAGCCGCATATCCGAATTTTTACGAATTTAGTGGCAAGGTACAATTTGTATTTAGTGAAAGTAACCGGCTTACTTTACACTTATCCAGAAGTGGAGAAGGCGCCGATCTTACCAAAGAGTTTGCAGATGATGTTGGGGTAAAGGAAAGAGCAGTTACAAAAATAGCCAGTTTAAACTGGCGCAAGTTAATCAGCGATAAATGGCAGTTCGATACATCCGTTTCTATCTATGATGACGATACTGAATACCGCGCCTTTCAATTTGATTCAATCCGCGTTTACGATTACGAATTAAATAAGCTTGATACCGTAGTCCGGGAAACGGATTATGAGTCGGTCAATATGCAGGAGATCAATCTGACCGTCAAAGAAAGAATTCAACTAAAGACTGGCGATAAAAGCTGGTTGAATTGGGGGGCTTCCTTTACCCGGATTCCTTCCGAAATGCTGTTTAAATCGGTCGATAAAGGGCTTTTGTATGGCCGTCTTGAAACGCCGGGCAGTGTTGGTTTTGACAGTGGTTATTTTTATACGGCAACCTATTTAGAAAGCACCACCGAAGCTAACCCAAATTTGCATTTACGAATCGGTCTGCGATATGATTACTCATCGTTGATTGGTGAAGGCGAGTTTAGCCCTCGCTTCAATATTTGGTATCGCTTGAATGATGCGACGACGCTTGAAGGTGGCTGGGGGTATTTTTACCAATATCCCAACCCGCTTACTATTTATTCGCGAGATGTACCGGTAGACTTAAGTCGGGGGCTGAACCAACTTTCTGCCGAGAAGGCAACCCATCATTTATTTACGGTCACTCGAACGTTTGGGGAAACCTACCGGGCAAAGGTTCAATTGTACGATAAACAGCTCGAGCGTTTGTTGCTGCCGGTTGAGGAAGATAGCTACGAAGCTGGAAATTTAGGCACCGGTTACGCCCGTGGTTTTGAAGTTATACTGGAAAAAAAGCGCACCAGAAACCTGCGGCATAGCGGCATCATAAGTTATGCGCTCGGTAAGGCTGAATATCGTTCAATTTATGATGAATCCGATGATTTTACTCGTTTTAAATATGACCGCCGACATGCGGTAACAGCGCTTTATAATTTTCGTTTTCGGAGAAACTGGAACTTCAGTTTTTTCGGTCAATATGCAAGTGGCATGCCATTTACAGATATCAAATACATAAGCTATACGAAGCCTCGACCGGGAGGACCGGCGTGGGCATTTGTGCGGGATGAACATATGGCCGCAAAATTTCCAGCCTTTAAGAAATTGGATATTCGTCTGAGTTATCTTCTACAATCTCAAAGCAGTGGCATTGAGTTTTATCTTGATTTGATAAATGTTACCAATCAGAAAAATATTGTTGAGATGACTTGGGAAAGAGGGGTCTTGTTGAACGGTCAAAACGAAGCAGTCCGCAGAGAGATATATATGCTGCCGAGAATAGCTTCTTTTGGAGTGGGGTTCAAATTATAGCTCTGTTAAATTAATTCGCGTTTTTGAACCTTTGGTTGATTAAAAACCGGTGCAGAAAAACTGGCCTGAATTTGTACGCGCCCATCTTTTGCAAGCTGAATTTCTTCTCCCTTGCCATTAGATTTTTTGTAACCCGCAATCTGGCTTGCCGTCATCAGAAAGTTAGCCGCCAGGCCATCCTCATCAGATTCTTCAATTCTTAATATCAGGGTTGTAAGCTGAAAGTGGTAATCGGCATGCATTTTTGATTTATTATTCTTTGCGATGGAGTAGGCCATTTTACCGCAAATATTGCTGTCGCTTTTATTGTAAAAAAGATATTCGCCAGGTGCAGGAAGTCCGCTTGATGCAGCTATCGGCACGACAATGTTGATCTGAATTTTTTCCTGTTTGTCTCTTTGTGTAATGAATGATTTAAAATTTAGTAAGAGCAGGTTTTGGTCAGAATTGGGGATGATTATTAATTCAGTGTTTTGTTGAACTTTGCTATCATTGAAGTTTAGTTCGAGAGCGCCGTTAACTTTTATTTGTAATTCTTTGGAGTCTAAGACCTGGAGTGGGTCAGGAGTTTTTCGTTGGAATGAGAAACCCAGTGAGCTTAAAATAAAAGCAAGATTTAGGTAAAGTGAATCAACTCCCATAAACAACCTCCTGAAATTGTTTAAGAGTTTTCTGTAAATTAAGTTAGAAAGAAAACAGATTAAATTAGAGCAGAGTTGAAGATACCGGGAGCAAGGATTATACCAATAATGAGGGTTTGTTTTTTAAGGGGCTATTAAAAATAGAGACAGAGAAGGTGTTAATAGAATTTACAAATGTGTTAACAAAGTTAACAAGATAGAGTTGCGAGAAACTATTTAATATCCATCCGGAAAGTGCCTTCCTTAGTCATTCCCGCACGCTCTTAGCAGGAATCCACGCATGAAAAAAGAATGGATTCCCGATGAAATTTGTCCTCGAATGCTTAAATTGGGGAACATTCGGGAATGACAATTACGGATGGACACTATTTAGCGCCTACAAAAGAAAAGCTAAATTATGCAATTACAGTTAGGGGCAATTTCGTTTTGAAAATCCACCTTTTACACAAACAGTGTAAAAAGAACTTGATTCCGAACTCCGGGATTGTATATTTATTTAAATAAATAAACACTGTTCAGTTAATTTTGGTTGTTTATTATGGGTATGGCAGAAAGAAGAAAACGCGAAAAAAAAGAGATGCGCCGTAACATTTTGGATACGGCAATGGCCCTTTTTGTAGAAGAAGGATATGACCAGGTCTCCATTCGGCGAATTGCTGAAAAAATAGAATATAGCCCGGCAACAATCTACCTTTATTTTAAAGATAGAAATGAGATTCTTTACTGCTTGCATGAAGAGGGATTTGATGAATTGCTACGTCTCCAGGAAGAGGCTATGAATACCAGTGACCCGTATCAGCGTCTTTTGGAATTGGGGGAAGTATATGTTGAGTTTGCGCTCGAAAACAGGGAATATTACGACCTTATGTTTATTATGAAAGGGCCTATGCGTAAAGTGGAAGAAGAGTGGCATTGTGGTTTGGAAACCTTTGATAACCTGAAAAAGACTGTCCAGGATTGTGCGGAAGTTGACTACATTGAACGTGCGAATATTGATGTGATTGCGTTTTCTATTTGGGCGCATGTACATGGCATGTGTTCGCTGATAATACGCGATCGTTTGCCAATGTTTGATGAATCTTTGCGTCCGGATTTAATTAAAGGAGTATTTCAATTTATGGAGGAAAAGTTCTTAAAGAAGTAGCGGTTTTTTTTCACCTGTAGATAAACACTGTTCATTTAGTTATTTGTATTTATTAAATATTTTGTAGTTATAAACTGAAAAGGAGGTTTTATGAGAAGTTTTATTGTTTTTAGTATTTTTTACTTTGTGGTTAATATTGCGAATGCTCAAACAAACGGCAATATTTCAGGACGCATTATCGACCTGCAAACCAAACAGCCATTGCCAGGCGCAAATGTGCTGGTAGCAGGCTCCGACCGCGGTGCGGCCACGGATGAAAACGGGAATTTTTCCATAACTAATATTGAGGAAAATATATATAAAGTTCGCGTGAGTTACATTGGCTACCAAGAACATTTTGAAACGGATGTGCGGGTGATACGTGGCAAAACCACCATGGTTGAAGATATCGAGCTGGTGCTTTCGGCGGTGACTAGCGTTGGGGTAACTGTAACAGGCAACGCGATAAATGAAGAGACTCGACCGGTTTCAAGCTATATTTCGACACGTGACGTGATTATGCGTGCCCCAGGTGCGGGCGGTGATATTTTTCGTGCAATTGAATCCATGCCCGGCGTGAGTACTTCGGGCGGTGAGTTCTCAGCATTTTCTGTGCGAGGGGGCAGTCCCCGCGATAACATTATTCTGGTGGATAACATACCGTTTGGAAAATTAACCCATTTTGATGGGGGTAATGAAGAAGAACAGGCGCAGGGTGGTAGGTTCAGTGTATTTGCACCAGGTGTTGTTGAAGAGGCTAATTTCCAGGGTGGTGGGTTTGATGCGCAGAACGGAGGTAAGTTTTCCTCCCTGCTTGATCTTACCATACGTGAAGGCAACCAGAAGAGCTTCACCCTTGATGCCCGCGCGGATGTTCTGGGCTGGGAGCTGAACTATTCCGGCCCAACATATTTTCTGAACAACACAAGTTTGTTTCTATCGGCCAGGCATCAGGATTTTAACCGTATTCTTGAGTTAACGGATCAGAAGGATAACGGCTCACCACGCTTTACCGATATAATTGCTAAAACGACAACTGATATTTCTGCAAGGCACAAACTTTCCTTTTTAGCAATTTTTGCCCCGGAGTGGTTTGACCGCAAGACAAAACATGTGTTTGAAAGCGATGATTTTGCCGAAACCTCGCTTGTTAGAGTGAGAGAACCCAAAACTTTGGTGGGCGCTAATTGGCGTTTTTTGACCTCAAAATCAAGTTACTGGCAAAATACATTTTATTATGGCAAGTCAAATAACCATGTTGATTTTGGCTTTGCTACACCTTTGTTTTTAGAGCAAGGCGGCCCGCAATCTCCCGCCGACATCACACAGAGAATCTATCTTCACGAGGATATTGTGGACACCGAATATGGCTTGCGCACAGCATTTAATTATTTTCCCGCACGCAATACCACGTTTTTGTTGGGTGTCGATCTCAGCCGCAAGGAACAGGATTTAACCCGAAGAATGGACGCTGCGGATACGCTTTATACTTTCGATGAGAATGATTTTAGACCGGATCCAAGCTTGAAATATATCGTTCGTCAGCCTGAGTTTGTCAATGTGGATTTTGATGCCGGTAAACTATTTCTTGCTACCTACGGGCAATTTTCATTCAAGCCCATGTCCGGCGTAACCGTGAATTTGGGCCTGCGGCACGAGTTTAATGAATTCAACAAAGACCATTATTTTTCACCGCGCGGCAGCATAAATTATTTTTTGAATGACCGCACCAGATTGAGTTTTGCCTCCGGATTGTACACCCAGGAACCTGAAATTAATGATTTTACCGCCGCCGCACAAAACCTGAATTTAAAGAATGAAAAATCATTGCACACCATTTTGGGCGTAACAAATTATTTGCGCGACGATCTGAAGCTGACGGTCGAAGGCTATTACAAACAGTTTGATGACTTGCTCATGGAGGGTGACCGTGCGAACAATATTTCCACAAACAATGGCGATGGCCATGCCTATGGCGTTGACTTTATTCTGGTCAAGCGGTTCATTGATAAATTTTATGGCCAGGTTAGCTACTCATATGCGGTAAGCAAGCGAAATGATAATGATGGAGAAGGCGAGTATGATTCCGACTTTAATCAGCCGAATATTTTTTCCATAATCGGCGGGTATGAATTTAACAAGGAATGGAGCCTTTCGGCAAAATGGCGCTATGCCACCGGCCGCCCGACAGATTCATTTGTTGTACACAACGATATTTTTGGCAACCCAAACTTTGTACGCTATTCAAAGGAAATCAACGAAAATAACGGCCGCCGTTTGCCGGCATTCCATACGTTTAATATCCGGGTGGATTACCGCAAGCAGCTCGGCCGTATCGCCCTTGTGAGTTTTATCGATGTTGTGAATCTTTACAGCCACCTCAATGTGAACGAGGCCCGATTTCTATATTTAACCGGCGGCGTGGATGAGCGCGGTTTCGAGATTTTACCGACCATGGGGCTGAAGCTGGAATTGTAATTGGTTTTGTCTCCCAAGTCTAAAAAGCAACGCCGGATTTCTGTATTTGGGAGTCCGGTGTTGCTTTATTGCAGTTTGCCAATCCCTTGCCAATAAAATAAGTTTGCTTATCTTAAAGAAGTCGAGAAAGTAAACATTACTGTAATAAATATTAGAGATAAAAGAATGAATGACAGATGCCTTTTCCTGAACATGGGCAGACCTCTGAATGACAGCGTATTTTTGAAATGTTGCGCCTAGAAATAGATTCCCGATAAAAGCATTCGGGAATGACGGTTATGGTTGGAGACTAAGAAAGCAAGTCAGAAAGCGTTACAAAAGTGAATCCCTTATTCTGGAGCTGAGGAACAAATTTATCCACCGCCCACAGAGTCTGGCTGCGGTCAACATTGCCTGAGTTGCCGCCATCATGTAAAATTAGTATGGAACCATTTTCTGTTCGACTCAAAACCCGGTTGAGGATTTTCTCTTTTCCCGGCAAATGAGGATCCCTGGGGTACACATCTCCGACGACAGTTTTATAACCGGCTTTCTCGATAATATCCAGAACGCGCGGTGAAAACAAACCCATGGGCGGTCGTAAAAATTTGGGCGCCACACCATTCAGGCTTCTGAGAAGTTCATCGGTTTGTGCTATTTCTTTGTGTATTTTCTCATCTGAAAGTCGCGGCATCAAAGGGTGAGTGAAGGTATGATTCGCGATTTCATGGCCGTTCTGAACGATTTTTTTTGCCAAATCGAGATTAGCAAGAATGTGTTTTCCCACCAAAAAAAATGTTGCCGGAATTTTGTGTTTACCTAAAATTTCGAGCAAGGCCGGAGTGTTCATTAAATTGGGACCATCGTCAAAGGTGAGGGCGATGCGCCGGTCCTTAATTGGGGCTCTCCAAACCACCCTGCTAATGTAGCGGGCGCCAAGTCTTTCCAGTGCAACGAGGTGGCTTAAATCACTTAAAACACCTTGCAGAGTGACAGCATCGAACAGTTTTTTTATTCGGTTATTGGGCTTGGTCATTTGTGTGGATTCTATGGTTAGGCATTTGTGAAATTAGATTTGTGTTCGAGTTCCAGCAGTCTGAGGTATTCATCCTTGTAGCGCTCTAATTCACGGATCAGAGATTTTCTTTCCCGGCGTAATTTAGTAAACAAATGGCGGTTTGTGAAGAGAAATAAAGAGAGACTTAAACGTTCTTGTTCAATCCGGATTTCCTTTAAATATGTCAGGGTAAACATGCCGGCAATCGGGAGCGTTATGAAGTAAATGCCCGCCCAAAGTTTTCCAAAAAATAAAAATACCAAACTAACCTGAACAGTATAAAACAGCACAAATGCGCCGCCGCCGCCAAGCAGGAGAGCCGTCAAAATTTTGGTGCGTTCATCTACAAATTTTTTTGCGACATTTTCAGCGATGAAGTAGGGTATTAAATTATTTACGGCGCCGTACAAGGCGATTGGAAATCCAAAGAAAGATTTCAGGAGCACCAATAAATTTTCCTTTTTTAGAGCCGAAAATGTACTCGTCTCCCGGACCATTACATCCTTGAGCCGAAGCCGCTTCAATTTGCGTTTATAAAGGTTGACCCGGTCTTGCAAAACCTCCACCTTTTCCCGGTCCCGTGCGTAGAAATACTCCACACAATCCGCGATTTTTTGGGTAAGGACAAATTCAGCGACAGTTGCATCGGTATCTTCTGATCTTCCCTGAGCTGCAATTTCCAGCTCATCCCGATACAAAAACTCAATATCCCGAACAAGGCCATCCAATTCTTCATGTTGGATATTAACTGTTAATTTTTCGAGATTGCTCTGAATTTCATCTGTTAATCCATGAACAGCCTCAATGCTGTCCTCTTTGTTCAGTTTGAAAAAAGAAGATAAGTCGATTGGTTGACCGACATTGAGCAAAACCTTGCTTCTGAATCTGCTTCTTGAAAAGAAATGCAGCCCAACGGGAATGACTTTTAAACCGAGCTCGTATTCGTTCCTCTCCTCAGTTTCAAGCACAATTCTGGCGGCACCGGTTTTTACTTTTTTAACCTTGCGCAGCATGTCACTGGTACCTTCGGGGAAAATTCCAATGGTTTCGCCTTTTTCAAGAGCGCGATAGCAGGCTTCGAACATCGAAACATTTTGCACCATTTTATCTGGCGAATCCACACGCCGGTAAACCGGAATGACGCCGCAGCGGCTCAGAAACCACGACTTAAGCTTATTTGAAAATAAGCCAAAGTGCCCGATGTAGTTCACTTTTCTTTTGGTTACTACCCCCATTACCAGGGCATCCATAATGGAGTTGGGATGATTCGCCACGAACAGAATCGGTCCGCGCTCCGGGATAAATTCACCATGCCTAATTTCAATCTTCTGAAAAAAAACCGCCATGGCAAACCTGACGATGGTTCGCACAAAAATATAAAGGAAAGGTTTTGACTCTGGTTTAAATTGTTGCATAATGAATTAAACAGAAATGTGACAGATTCAAGCAGCCAAAATAACTGCGTTAAATGCTAGTCAAATGTATTGAATTTAAAATGAATGGTCAAGTAGATTTATTTTCCACCTGAATATCCCCCATTTTTTGCCTAATCTTATTTACCACCGATATACCGCTCAAAGTAACACGCAATTCATGCGTGCCCGTTTGGAAAGCGGGTTACTGCCACTGATAAAAAATGAAAGAAAGAAGCTTCGAATTTAAACCATGAGTTCGCATTACAGGTATTTGTTACTTATTGGCTTAAAGGCGTCTCATTAATTTTTTTGGGAAGATACCCTATATTTATTTTCCACAAATGCCAGGGCACTCTCTCCTGGTTTTTAGCTGGGTTTTACTAATGATGCGAAAAGAATGCGAAGGAATAACTCAGAAGATTTTTTTGTTGTCTAAAACAAGAGAACACACGCAGTTTAAATCCAAATTGTTGAGATATTTCATGAAATCTTTTGTCAGAATTTCCACGGTTTTGTTACTTCAAATATCATTCATGCAGGCGCAACCGGATCATACCTGGCAACGCACAAATGGTCCCGGTGGCGGTACAATACATTCACTCATTGAAGTGCAGCCGACCAATCTTTTTGCCGGAACATCCCGGGGCTTCTACCGTTCCCGCGATGGCGGCGGGCTTTGGGAACCTGTGTTGGATGATTTTCTGAGCGACGCGGTCCGGGCTTTTGCGGTAAAAACAGATGGCGATATTTTTGCGGGTTCTCTCAGAACTGTCTTCCATACGGCTGATGATGGTAAAAATTGGAGCGCACGCAACCTCGGTTTGCCGGGCGATTACGTCTTCGCGATGGCTACTACAGACAGTGGTTATATTTTTGCCGGCACTTTTGATAGTGGTGTCTTCCGTTCATCGGATAATGGGGTAACGTGGGTACAGGTAAATAATGGACTGACTAATGACAGGGTTTTGTCATTGCTTGCCAATGAAAAAGGCCAATTGTTCGCGGGAACATTTAGCTCAGGTATATTTCGGTCTGACGATAACGGCGAAACCTGGACGGCTGCTAACAGCGATCTATCTGGAAACATAAGTGCAGGTCGGGGTTATGCTTTGGCGCTCAACAGCCGTCAACATCTTTTTGCAGGAACCAGTCTTGGTTTGTTTCGCTCTGAAGATAGCGGTGAAACCTGGACGCAGATCGATTCAGGTTTTGCAATCAAAGTCGGTTCAAACGCGGTTTTATCAATCGCAATTAATCCGCAGGATCATGTTTTTGCCGGGACATACAATGGCGTCTTTCGCTCCACCGATAATGGTGAAACATGGTCACCACTAACGGATGCTTTTATGTTGCCGGACAATTATATCATGAGTATTTTTTCCTTATTGGCTACTGAAAATGGTGATATATTTGCCGGGACTGACCGTTACGGACTTTTCCTTTCCAAAGATAATGGCAACACATGGCGCAAAGCAGAAGCGGGTTTGGGCAATACTTTTGTTAACGATATCGTGATCAATGAGAAGGGGAATGTTTTTGCAGCCACCCATGCTGGTGTATTTTTTTCGAATGATCGGGGTGAAATCTGGTCAACTTATCCCGATAGTTTGGCAAACGGCTTTACCCGTGGGCTGACTTTAGACAATGAAGGGCACTTATTGGCTGCAGGGGAGAGAGGTTTATTTCGATTTAATCCAAAAAAAAATACTTGGACCAGGCTTCTTGAACATGCCGTCAATACGGCTAAAGTCTCGCCTGAAGGGGTCATTTTTGCCGGTTCAGGGTCTTGTTCTGCATCAGTGTATCGTTCAATTGATGACGGTAATACCTGGGAAGTGGTTAGCAATGGCATCAATCTTGAAGTCTCTTGTGGACAAACTTTTACACTGGAGATGGCACCCGATGGCGCTATCTGGTTAGGTACAAACGACGGCCTGTTTCGTTCGGCCGATAACGGCGACCTGTGGGTGGGCCGAAACGATGGTATTAAACATAGTAGCATCCATGCCATAACTTTCAATGCTGCCGGGGATGTTTTTATTGGCACGCATGACGGCGTTTTTCTCTCAACCGACAACGGAGAAATATGGACAGAATTAAATCCCCGTGTTGATCAGATTACTGCGCTTCTCTTTGATCAGGCTGGTCGGCTGTATGCAGGCTCGAAAGAAAAGGGTATTTTTGTCTCAGAGGATGATGGCAGGAACTGGGCTTTTTTTACTTCAGGTCTTTCAAACAACAAAGTACACGCTTTAGCCATTGCGCCTGAAGGTCTGTTATACGCCGGTACGGATGGCAGCGGCATTTTTCGGACAGCCACAGATGTGACCTCCGTTGAAGACGAACCGGTGCCGCTTCCTGAAACGTTCAGTTTGTCGCAAAATTATCCAAATCCATTTAATCCCACCACAAAAATTTCTTACTCAATATCCCAGGCGGGTAATGTTGAACTCAAAATATTCAATCTGAAAGGGCAGGAACTCTGGACATTGGTACGGAAATTCCAGCAAAGCGGGTTTTATTCTTTTGATTTCGATGCAGGAAATCTTGCGAGCGGAATTTACATTTACAGGTTAAGCGTGGGAGGTAGTTTCAATCAAAGTAAAAAGATGCTTCTGATTCGCTAGTTGCCGATCCGAAAGCTAAGTTTCTCAGACTAATTTTTTATATCAGACCAAATACGCTTAATAATCTTCCAATCACCAGAAGCATTTTTTTGGTAGATGGTCATAGCGTAGGACTCTGAATCCCGCTGCAATTGGAAATCACCATTTTCGTATTCAAAGCCGAGGTGGCCATTTTCATAAGAATATGCCATATTCGCATTGCCACCGATTTCAAGAATGTCAATCATATATTTGAAGACTCTGGTTTTAGAGCCGTCATTCGGCCACCAAAAATCATAGATGGCTTCTTTGCCTTTTTGGGGAAGCAGCCCGCTTGGAATAATTGTGGCAGAATCGGCAAATAAATTAATGACCTTTGAGGTATCACTTTCCAGCCAGCCGCTGGTGTAGGACTTGCTGATTTGGCGAATCTGCTGCTGGTCTTCTAAAGAAAGAGTGAGGTCTTGGGATTTCTGAGAGCCACACGAAAAGAATAAAATGAGAATGAGCAATCCGATAGAAAGTTTTAAAGTAGTTTTTAAATTCCTGTTAAACATTTGTTTTTATTCTCCGGTTCTGGAAATTTTAACCTTGCGAAGGTTCAAAACCTTCGCAAGGTTTGCAAACTATGGCTTTAATTATAATCTGGCAAAAATGAATACTTCTTTGCGTAACCCAGCATTTGTTTGGTGAAATCCATTGGATACTCAATTTTAACATCCGTGATTTCATCGCCAGTCATTACCGGTGTAAGTTTTGGATTAATGAAGCCGCCATAGGGGGCTGTATTCATTTTGGCAAAGCGCTCGAGTACTTCTTTGTGCAGTTCCTGATCAACTTTTACGCCATAGGTTTCAATCAGACTTTTTGCGGCCTCATAATCACCTTCGGACTTAATGCGTTGGGTTTCCCGAAGCAACTCGCCGAAAAACCCCCGAAGTTTCTCATAGTCATTTATCACAAAAAAGGTTCTGCCATCGACTACTTTTTTCTCGATAACATTGTCTGACATGCCTTTTTCATAAGCCCATTTGGAAATCATTTGGCGATTCCGCATGTGGGACTGTTCGATGTCATCGCCCAGTTTTATACGCCGCAATTGATATAGTAAACCGTTGCGGATATAACTGATGTATTCTACTTTGCCTACATCGAGATTTGGAGCAACACCAATATCGACTAATTTTTTGTCCATCATATAGTACAATGCCACCAGGTCAGCACGCGCTTCTTCCATAGAGGAGGAATAGTTTTTCAAAGTCTCCTTGGGTGTGCCTACTCCTTCATTTATTTTACCGGAAGCATGGCCGATTACTTCGTGCATGTCAGTGTGTAAGTCACTGGCCAGGGTACTGTATTTATTTTCGAGCGCGTTTAATTCAGCAGAATAACCGAATTCATCAAGAAAACCACTATCTTTTGCTGATTCACTATATGCGTGGGTTATGTTACCAAGCGTCACAGATTTTGAACCATGCGCAGCACGAATCCAGTTTGCGTTCGGTAAATTGACCCCGATTGGCGAACCTGGTGAAACATCGCCTGCGCCAACAACTGTATTCACAACACGCGCAATAATACCTTTTACATTTTCTTTTTTGTGCGCATCCATTATTGTTGAATTGTCTTCGAACCATTGTGCCTGTGCGCCAATTGCGCCAATCCGGCGGGTCGCCTCTACGTCCGTTAGTTGGATAACCGATTCGTATGCACCTCGATAATTCAGAGCGTCGCCATAAGTTTCAATATAGCCGTGGATAAAGTCAATTTTCGATTCGGTATCGTTTACCCAGGCGACGTTGAACTCATCAAATTTTTTCAGGTCGCCGGTTTCATAAAACTCTATCAGCTTGCCGAAAACGATTTTTTGTTGATCATTCAGAGCAACTCCCTCTGCTTTTTTAAGCCAGTAAACCATTTTTTCAATGGCTTCCGTATACATGCCGCCAACTTTCCATACTTTTTCTTTGATGACTCCGTTTTCCCGAATTAGCTTAGAGTTCAGGCCATGTGAAACCGGTGTTGGATCATTTTTGTTAATTCTTTTAGCGTAGAAACCCTCCACTTCTTTTTGAGTCAGGCCCTCATAATAATTGTTGGCTGAACGTAAGATGAGATCGGATTCCGGGTCGAGATTGACTCGTTTGCCATCAAGTTCCGGATTGAAAATGTAAGGAGTGAGGCGTTTAGCAAGGGCTTCGGTGGTTTCACCCGCCATTAGCGGAAATTTACCGTCAGGGGAATGGGTGACCAATTCTTTAAAATAGTCTTGTGAAAAATTGGGTATTATTTTGTCCGCTGAATAGTGATGGTGGATGCCATTGGCAAACCAGACTCGTTTGGTGTAAACGAGAAAATTTTTGTAGTCCTCAGAAGCCGTATCACCGGAGTAATGTTCAACTATCGTTTCTAACGTCCGGCGAATGGTCAGGTTGTGCTTGTAGTTCTGATCGTACAAAATATCGCGCCCGGAAAGCGCTGCTTCTGACAAGTAATAGAGGAGTTTTTTTTCATTCAAGCTTAAATTTTCAAAGCCCGGAACTTTGAAACGAATAATTCTTAAATCGGCAAACTTTTCACTGGAATACTGAAAGTCGTCCTTTTCAGGCTGATTAACACAGCCCAAAAGAATTGTAAACATCGCAATAATTAAAATGCTGGAAATAAACTTCATTTGATTTGAATCCTTTCTGGTTTTAGTTTAAGTTAAAATGACCCAATAATTTATGAAATAATTGGTTTGTTTTCAAAGAATAAACGGAAACAGCTTTTTGGTTTTAGATTGGTATTTGCTATAATCGGAATAATGGTTTCGTAACAGTTTTTCTTCAACGGAAATTTTGATTAAAAGATTCACAAACAATGCACTCCAAACAGCTAATCTCATCCAGGAAAAGTCATTTAAAATAAAGCAAAATGTTACGAGTAGGAGCGAGGTGTACATTGGGTGGCGAATCCATTTGTACGGGCCGTGAGTTACAAGCGCATTTGCAGGATTAATTTCCGGTGAGATTTTTAGGTGTTTTAATTGAATAACGCGAATGGCCCACGCCGCATTTAAAACCGAGATAGCGGCCAGCGTTACAAGTCCCGGATTAGTGAGCCAAATTTTGCCCGAGAGTACAATGTATGCACTCGTAATAAATTGTACCGCGACTAAGATTTTTGATGATGTGAGTTGCATTGGTTATTTTGCCACGTAAGTTTTGCCTTCGATGGGCTCCGTTATAATGTTTTCTTTGGTTTGAAATTTTATTGCCAAAGATTCTTTTTCTGTGCCGCTTTTGGTTTTGAAGACTTCGAAATGCAAATGCGGCGCGAATGAAAAGCCACTGCTGCCAGACCTGGCAATCATCTGGCCTCTTTCTATTTTTTGTCCAATTCTAACAATAATACTGTTTTTGTGTAAGTGATGATACGCGCCGATAGTTCGATCGGCATGCCGGATAAAGACGTAGTTTGAAAAGGGTGCAAGAGATTCAATGGGGCCGCCTTTACCCGCCTTCGCAAAAAAACCGACAACCGCACCTTCCCGTGCGGCATGGACAGGTGTACCAAGCGGCATTTTAAAATCCACCGCATAGGGGCTTTTTTCATCATGGCTGTATGTTCCGAAAAATCCCTGCACAACTTTGTACCCCGCACCGGTTTTAAAGGGTAACCGGTAAACATAATTTGAATCGTGAACCGCATTCATGTTGCCAATTTTTGTATTGAAGGTACTATTATATTTGCCGGCTTGGCCGGTATCAATAATTTTCAATTCAAAAAATTTCTTCTTTTCTTT
>JAJDAE010000136.1 GCA_029262035.1 Candidatus Zhuqueibacterota bacterium | reverse complement strand
GCCGGTGCCAGGTATTTTGAAAAGGATTCATCTGTTCCCCTAATCCATGATTTTGCAACAATCGTGCGGCTGGAGCGCCTGCCGTTGATGATCATCTTGCTTTCGGAAATCCGGTTTGCCGGGCGCAGGTTATCATCGATGCGTTTGAGGATTTTCTGAGGATCCGGGGTTTGTGATAAAAGTGTTGTTGCGAATAAAAAAGTCAAAGTAATCTGTAATTTCAAAATAAATCTCCTATAGAAAACCTCCCCTTCTAAAAAAGGGAGGATTAAAACCAAAAGCTGATTAAAAAATCCCTTATTTGAATGATTTCTAAACAAACCAGATCAGCAATTCTGGGCATTGAGTTGCCCTTCGACTCCGCTCAGGGTGAAGACAGTAAGTCTCATTGAGTCGGTAGATGTAACACTTCATGGTGAGCGGAGTCGAACTATGAAATTGCGAATAAGCTAACCAAACCCTTTTTCAATAATCAGTGAGATTCAGTGTTGTTTTTTTGAGTTTGAATGAAAAGCAATCACACCTCCAACTCCTTAAAAAGCTGCGAAGTTTGCCGTTTGTAAATGCCAATTCCTGAAACCGCAGTACCCAAAAAAGTGGCGAGAATGCCGGGGATAAAGCCGATGACATAACTTGTTGTCGTCACGCGGGCGCGATAAATATTACTCATTAAAATTGTTGAGTTTTTCATCGTCGAGCCCATATCTATCCCTTTATATTGCATGATGTAGGAAAAAGTCAGGCCGATGGCGGTGCCGATCAAAGAGCCAATCACGCCGATTATGAGCGACTCCATCAGCATGGCGCGGTAAAGATGCCCCTTATCTTCGCCGATGGCCAGCCTTACCCCGATTTCACCGTAACGGCGGATGCTGCCCATGAGGCCGGCGTTCCAGAGGACCACAAACATCACAAAAAGAAAAATACCCACGATAATGCTGATGCCGGCGGTTGCCATATGCAGCATATCGGCCAGGCCATTTTGATTCGCTAGTGCCACCATCACCGGAGAGAATTCTTCCTGCGGATCACTGTACAATTTGTTGAACTGCTCGCTGACTAAACCGGACTTTTTTATTTTGTAATGAAAATCATCGAAAAAACCGAGCACTTCGCTGGCGGCATCTTCCATGTCCAGAGCGGTTTGGATGTCAGCCAAATCGGCGATAATGGCGCCCCGGTCCATGGCATTGATGCCGAAATGCACCGTGCCAACCACGGTGAAATTGTATAACGATGTGCTGCCGTGCATGGTGCTGCTAATCAGCGTGGCGGTCTCGTTTAAATTCACTTTCAGCTTTTTGGCGAACTCATCGGCGATCAGAATTTCACCCGACTGCTGCAACATTCTGCCACTGACAATTGCTTGTTCTAAATTCAACAAATCTTTTTCAATGCTGTTTTTTGAAAGGATTTTTGCCGCGATACCAAAAGTCGGGCCTTGCGCCCGCGTCTCCATATTTTCATCCGGGATATCGATGAGCCCGCCAAACTCGATGCGTGGCAGCCAGACCATATCCGAGAATTTCGCCTCACATTCGGCAATTAAAGAATCGACGCCAATGATGGCCAGATCGTTTGGCCGTTGGACTGATTGTGCGGCGTAAGCGCGTGTGGTGATTTTAACATGCCCGGTTTGTAACGAAGCGTTCGAGTCGAACATATCATTTAATACGCCGCTCAGCCAGCTATACATAAAAACTGTGAGCATAACGCCGGCAACTATCACAAGCACAGGAAACAAACTGCGGCTGCGGTCACGAAGCACGCCCTTCAATAAAAACCGAAACATTATAGCCTGCCTCTCAACGCGTCGGTGGGATTCAATTTTGAAATATTTCTGGTGGGCAGATAACTGACAATTGTCACCACAATTAAAATAAATACAGTTATTGAAAGCACCAGCATTGTGCTGTAAGTGGGATAAAGCGTATGCCCCAACGCCAAGCCAAAGCTGTCCGAAGATTGTGGCAAATCGATGCCGCGCCTGGCCAGATAGTTAATCAGCGGAATGCCGTAGGCCGCGCCAACAAGTGCAGCCAGGAAGCCATGCAAGGCGCCCTCAAGTGTAAAAAGTTGAATCACTTTGGCTTTGGTCATGCCCAGTGAAATTAGTGTGCCGATTTCTTTGCGCCGTTCAAAGATAGATAGAAATTGTGTGTCAAAAATTGCAATGACGGCCACGAAAAGCAAAAGTACGTAAAAAATTGATCGGGCGATGGCCCGGGTTTTGATTAATTCCCGAAAGTCTTTTAGCAAAAAATCCTGATCTTTGAAATCCCAACCGGAAACTTCAGGCACGGTTTCGATATTTTCGTCGACGATGACCAAGCTCGCTTCTCCGGGCAGCCCCATCATTTCTTGTAGTTTTGTCAGTGGCAGCCAAACTTGCATATTGTCGATTGTGCCCACGGTTGTATTCATGATGTGCACAATTACGGCGTCCTTGGCATCGAAGGTGCCGTTTTTATCGCGCCAGCGCAAGGTAACAGTGTCGCCGAGATTCAGTGCTGCGCTTTTGGCCATGCGTGCACCGACCAGTGCCGGCAGCTCTTCGTCGCCCGTTCCGAGTGCTGCGCTCGGCATTTGTAAAACGGCTTGTTCCGCTGGAATGCCTTTTAAAAAGACCGGCATAATTCGCCCTTGCGGATAAATTGTGCCCTGGGTGAGCAGAACCGGGACAGCCTTTTTTTGTTCAATCAGATCTTCGATATCTCCAGGAATTACTGCGTGAGCATCCTGCAGTGAAAAAGGATCGTACGGGTCGTAATTTGCCTGCCAATATTGGCCGCTGCCAATTTCTGATTTGATCATCGAAGTACTAATCTGTGTGACCAACCCCTGATTAATGCCGATTGAAAGAATAATCGTGACAAATGCCAGCGACAGGACGATGACGTTCAGCCAGGTTCTGAGCCCGGCGCCCAGAATATTTCTAATTGCGAGTTTGAAAATCATCATGACGGTTGCGCCACCAAATCCATGGCTTCATCTTTGACGACTTTGCCGTCAATTAATGATATTTTCCGCCGCAAATACTGAATCACTTTTTCATCGTGAGTTGAAAAGATAAACGTAGCCTCCAGCTCCTGGTTTAGTTGCACCATT
The DNA here is from genome assembly GCA_029262035.1 of Candidatus Zhuqueibacterota bacterium. Taxonomy (GTDB): domain Bacteria; phylum Zhuqueibacterota; class Zhuqueibacteria; order Oceanimicrobiales; family Oceanimicrobiaceae; genus JAJDAE01. The sequence continues at coordinate 852 of JAJDAE010000136.1, read as the reverse complement.
GTTTGCAAAACATTGTGTGAATTTTCTGCATCGAGATTTGCGGTGGGTTCATCGGCTAAAATAAGCGATGGCTTTTTGACGATGGCGCGGGCAATGGCCACACGCTGGCTTTCTCCTCCGGATAACTGGTTGGGTCTTGATTTTGCCCGGTCAGCCAACCCGACCCAGTCCAGAGCGTCCATGACCGCCTGCTTTCTCTTATCTACCGGAACACCCTGCAGCAGCAGTGGGAATTCTACGTTTTCAAAAACCGTGTAAACCGGCAACAGATTGAATGTCTGAAAAATAAAACCGATGTGCCGGTTGCGCAATTGTGCGGCTTCTTTGTGCGAAAGGTTTTCAACCTGAGCGCCCAACACGTTTACATTTCCCTCGGAAGGCACATCCAGCGTGCCGATGATATTCAAAAAAGTAGTTTTGCCGGAGCCGCTCGGCCCGATAATTCCGGAAAATTCCCCCTTGCTAAAACTGAGAGAAATGTTATCCAGAGCGACTAAAGTTTCTCGCCCCATGGGAAATTTTTTAACGAGATTTTGGGTTTCAATTAATTGTGAATCTTGCATTTTGGTCCTTTTTGAAATTCACTTGTCGGGATGACCAGCCCGGTTACCCCGACGTAAGTAATGCTACTTTTTCAGCTATCAATGATTATAAACCACCATCAATTGCAGCCCTTTTCCCGTTATAGAAAAATCACTATTATTTTGAAAGCTTAATAAGTTCGACTGCCCTGAGTTCCAAAAAAAGTTGGTGAAAAAGCTCCAGTTATCGTACAAGCGGCGCCAACTTAGGTACCGGGAAACATCCTCACTATCCCAGTCATAATAAGCGATAGCAAATAATTGGTCCAGC
>JAJDAE010000135.1 GCA_029262035.1 Candidatus Zhuqueibacterota bacterium | reverse complement strand
GAAGGCAAATGGCAGCGGGTCTCCTGGGATACTGTTCTGGACGAAATTGCCGCACGAATCCGCGAAACCTTGCAGGCCGGCAAAAATAACGAAATCGCCTATCACGTCGGCCGTCCGGGCCACGAAGGTTACATCGATCGGGTTTTGAAAGCCTGGGGGGTAGATGGTCACAACAGCCATACAAATATTTGTTCTGCCGGAGCCAGATTCGGATACGCTATCTGGCACGGTTTCGACAGGCCCTCCCCGGATCATGCCAACGCAAAGTTCATTTTGTTAATTAGCGCTCACCTGGAGTCGGGTCACTATTTCAATCCGCATGCACAGAGAATTATTGAGGGGATGATGAAAGGCGCCAAACTGGCAGTGATGGATCCGCGACTCTCGAATACGGCAAGCATGGCTGACTACTGGATGCCGACTTACCCGGGTTCGGAAGCGGCGGTCTTGCTGGCCATGGCAAAAGTCATTCTGGAGGAAGGGCTTTATAATGAGTCTTATATGAAAAATTGGGTGAACTGGCAAACGTACCTTAAAAAAGAACATCCGAAGGTTGCCGTGAATTTTGAGAACTTTATTGCAGCGCTCAAAGAAGAATATAAAGAATACACGCCGGAGTTTGCGGAGCAGGAAAGTGGCGTTCCGGCAAAAATGATCATCGAAACCGCAATTCAGGCAGGAGAAGCAGGAACCCGGCTTTCAACTCACAACTGGCGCAGTGCCGGCAGTGGCAATCTCGGCGGCTGGGCCGTAGCGCGATGCTTGCACTTTCTAAATGTTTTAACCGGCAGCGTTGGCACAGTCGGGGGAACCTCGCCCAGCGGTTGGAACAAATTCAAACCAAATGTTTTTGATTCTCCACCGGCAGTAAAATTTTGGAATGAACTGCATTTCCCGGATGAATATCCCCTGGCACACTATGAAATGAGCCAACTTTTACCGCATTTCCTTAAAGAAGGCCGAGGCAAACTTTCGGCCTATTTTACCAGGGTATTCAACCCGGTCTGGACCTATCCCGACGGATTTTCCTGGATAGAAGCACTCTCCGACGAATCTAAAATCGGGTTGCACGCCGCCCTGACGCCAACCTGGAATGAGACCGCCTATTTTGCAGATTACGTCCTGCCAATGGGACATGCCAGCGAACGTCACGATGTTATCAGTTACGAAACGCATTCCGGTTTATGGATTGGATTTCGTCAGCCGGTCTTGCGCGAGGCATTGAGACGGCAGGGCAAACCTGTAAACTTTACCTATGAAGCCAATCCGGGCGAAGTTTGGGAAGAGGATGAATTCTGGATTGAATTGTCGTGGCGCATCGATCCGGATGGCAGTCTCGGTATCAAAGAACATTTCCTCTCGCCTTATCGTAAAAATAAAAAAATTACCATCGAAGAATACTACCGGCATATTTTTGAAAATACCACCGGCTTGCCTGAAAAAGCATCACAAGAAGGCCTGACGCCTCTGGATTACATGCGCAAATATGGCGCTTTCGAAGTGGAAACAACTTCATACAACAAGCATCTCGCAAAGTTATCAGAGGATGAGTTGAAAGGCACAAAAGTGGATAAAGAGAACACAATTATAAAGGATGGAAAAGGTGTCGGGGTGATGATCGATGACACAGCCTGTTCCGGGTTTCCCACGCCATCCCGCAAGCAGGAGTTCTACTCGCAGACGACCGTTGATTGGGGCTGGCCCGAATACAAAATTCCGACCTACGTAAAAAGCCATATTCATGAAGAAACAATGAATCGGGAAAATGGGGAGTTCCCGCTGCTGCCGACTTTCAGGCTGCCGGCGTTGATCCACTCGCGTTCGGGTAATGCCAAATGGTTGACCGAAATCTCCAATCGCAATCCGGTTTGGATGCATACCTCGGATGCCGAAAAATTCGGAATCAAAACCGGAGACCTGCTGCGCATAAATACTGAAATCGGCTATTTTATTGACCGGGTCTGGGTCACGGAAGGCATGAAACCGGGCGTCGTGGTGTGCTCACATCACATCGGCCGCTGGCGGCGTTCCCAGGACACAGTTGGGAATCGCTGGGCAACCAATCTGGTTGATATTCAGGAAGTTGAAAATGGTAAATGGAAAATGCGGGTGATGGACGGCATCCGGCCTTATAAAAGCGCCGACCCGGATTCCTCACGAATTTTCTGGAACGATGGTGGGGTACACCAAAACATCACCTTTCCGGTGCATCCGGATCCCATTAGCGGCATGCATTGCTGGCATCAAAAGGTGAGAATTGAACCAGCACATCCTGATGATCAATACGGCGATGTCTTTGTCGATACCAATAAATCATTTGAGGTTTATAAGGAATGGCTAAAAATGACCCGCCCTGCGCCCGGCCCGGATGACCTGCGTCGGCCGTTATGGTTCAACCGGCCCATGCGCCCAATCGATGAGACGTATTATCTGAAATAGTTTAGCGAGGGTTTCTTTTAAACTTATTTAGGACTTCCCATAAAACAAAAAAGCCATTATTTCTAATGGCTTGTCCTGTACAGCTCCTCGGGTAGGACTTGAACCTACAACCTAGTGATTAACAGTCACCCGCTCTGCCGATTGAGCTACCGAGGAATATGGTAAAACGAATCTGAATCTATAAATTTTTTTCCTAATAGTCAAGCGATTTTTGAACCGTTTTTTTCTTAAAAATTCGTTTTCTTATGGATTTTTAATTATGATTTGGGGTTCAATTTTGCTTAATTAGGCAATGCATCGCAGGAACTTTATTAAAACAACCTCAACCATTATTGGTTATGGCCTCTTTAACCCCATTTCAAAAATTTATCCATCGCAAGATAGTTTTGATCTCATTATTAAGGATGGCTTCATTGTGGATGGCAGCGGCCAAAAGGGCTACTACGGTGACATCGGTATTGTCGGGAATATTATTGCTGGTACAGGCAACCTGACCGGGTACAAGGCAGCCCGGTTTATTAATGCCGATGGGTTGGTTGTTTCTCCCGGATTTATTGATGTCCACTCTCACAGCGATGACGAACTGCTGGTGAATCCCCGAGCGGAAAGCAAAATCCAGCAGGGGGTGACCACCGAAATTGTTGGGCAAGACGGTAAATCCATCGCCCCTCTATCTGTAGAAATGCAGGAAGCACTTAACGCGCAATATTCAGGCAGTTATGGCATTCGGGTTGACTGGACAAATTTCAGCGGATATTTCAAAAGGCTCAACCAAAAAGGCATCGCAGTAAATCTTGCCACGATGCTTGGTCAGGGAACGTTGCGAGAATATATTATTGGTACAGAAAACCGGGCGGCTACTGTTTCCGAAGTAAATAGCATGCAGCAACTATTTAGGGCGGCGTTAAAGGAAGGCGTTCTCGGCATTTCTTCAGGACTTGAGTACACACCAGGTGCGTTTGCATCTAGCGAAGAATTAATCCAAATTTGTAAAGCCATGGATTATACATCCGGAATTTATGCAACTCACATGCGCGATGAGGCTGACTTCGTGCTCGAAGCTTTGGATGAAGCCATCGCAGTAGCGCAGGATGCAAGTATTGATTTACATATTTCACATTTAAAATGTACCGGCAAAAGGAACTGGCGAAAATTAAACACGGTATTCCAACGAATTCAAGATGCAAGAAGACGTGGTGTTTCTATCACCATGGATCGTTATCCTTACCTTGCGTATAATAGCAACCTGAGTTCTATTCTTCCTGTCTGGGCTAAAGCAGGCACTCATAGCGAATTCATTGCACGCCTGAATGACCCGGCAGTTCTACCAAGAATTAAAGAAGAAACCATTGCTCAAGTCAAAATGATCGGTTCCTGGGATGCGCTTATGGTAACATCCGTTAACAGATCTAAAAACAAGCATCTGGTTGGCCGTAGAATCTCAGAAATTAGTGGGTCAAACGGACATCGGGATGAATTTGAATTCGTGCGCAAATTAATTATTGAAGAAGATAACGGGGTAGATATGTGCGGCTTTGCAATGAGTCAGGCAAATACTACAAAAATTCTTTCTCATCCCCGTTGCATGGTTGCATCAGACGCTTCAGCACGAGCGCCATACGGTGCTTTAAACTATTCAAATCCACACCCAAGAACCTACGGGACTTTTCCGAAATTTATCAGCGAGTATGTCCGCGAAAAAAAACTTGTTCCATTGCCGGAAGCAATTCGAAAAATGACATCACTTCCTGCAAGCAGATTCGGCCTAAAGCGTCGCGGAAAAATCATGGAAAATTATTACGGAGATTTAGTAATTTTTGACCTTGATAACATTAAAGATAAAGCTACTTTTACCGATTCCCACCAGTATCCGGATGGCATCCATTTTGTCTTGGTAAATGGTGTTGTAGTCGTTGAGAAAAAATCTCACACCGGCCGCCTCCCGGGCAAAATTTTAAAACGATTTCAATCCAATAAAAACATTGATTTTTAAGTAAGAATTTAATAAACTCGGTGTTCAGAAATTTAAGGGCTAGCGCCTTTTGATCTAATCATTCATAATTTCAAGGAGAAATTCGATGCGGAAATATCTGGTCACAGGAGGGGCCGGCTTTATCGGAAGTAATTATATCCGATATATGCTAAACAAATACAAGGACGTAAGCATAATAAACCTTGATAAACTAACTTATGCGGGAAATCTCGAAAATCTGAAAGATGTCGAAAACGACCCGCGTTACGAGTTTGTAAAAGGCGACATTGGCGACGAAGCCATCGTTGATGAGTTGATAGCAAAAGCAGATGTAGTCGTTAATTTTGCGGCTGAAAGTCATGTTGACCGCTCAATAGGTGCGCCGGACGACTTCATAAAAACTGATATTTTTGGTGCATTTGTTCTGCTTGAGGCGGCACGCAAACATCATGTTGACCGATTCATCCAAATTAGCACCGATGAAGTTTACGGCAGCATCGAAAACGGTTCATTCAAAGAAACAGATCCACTCATGCCTTCAAGCCCGTACTCTGCATCTAAAACCGGCGCAGACAGGCTGGCATTCTCTTATTTTGTAACATACGGGGTTCCGGTTATTATTACACGCTGCTCAAATAATTATGGCCCGTTTCATTACCCGGAAAAGCTAATTCCACTTTTTATAACCAATGCTTTGGAAGATAAACCTCTGCCAATTTATGGTGATGGCCTCTATGTCCGCGATTGGATTTACGTTGAAGACCATTGCGCAGGCGTAGATTTTGTAACTGAAAAAGGCGAGCCGGGTGAAGTCTATAACATCGGCGGTGGTAATGAACGAACAAATCTTGAAATTACAGATTATGTTCTAAGAAAATTAGAGAAACCGGAAACATTAAAAACATTTGTCAAAGACAGACCGGGACATGACAGACGATATGCAGTAGACTGCAGTAAAATGAATGCCATGGGCTGGAAACCAAAACATGATTTAACTCAAGCTTTAGACAAAACAATATCATGGTATATTGATAATCGCTCCTGGTGGGAAAAAATAAAAAGCGGTGAGTACTTGGATTATTATAAACAACAATATCAATCATAACTAACAAAAGGATTTGTAAAAATGGGCACAGTACCATTAGAACAAAAGCTCAGAGATAAAACAGCCAAGATAGGGATCGTCGGCTTGGGTTATGTGGGCTTACCACTGGCAGTTGAGTTCGCAGGCAAAGGTTTTAATACCCTCGGTATTGATGTTGACAGAAAAAAAATTGAAGACATTAATGCGGGTACAAACTATATTCAGGATGTCTCAGATGAAAAGCTTACAAAGCTTACAAAAGAAGGTATGCTGGAAGCCACGACAATGTATGGCAGAGCAGGCGAAATGGACGTTATTTATATTTGCGTTCCAACCCCTTTTACCCCCAATAAAGAACCTGATATAACCTATATTAATCAGGCTGCTAAAAATATCTCGGAGCATTTACGCAAAGAACAACTAATAATTTTGAAAAGCACCACTTTCCCGGAAACTACGGAAAAAGTAGTCCAGCCGATTATGGAGTCTACCGGCTTAAAAGTTGGACAAGATTTTTACCTTGCTTTTTCACCGGAAAGAATAGACCCGGGCAGAAAAGATTATACCACTGCCACCACGCCGGTTATCGTGGGTGGTGTAACAAAAAAATGTACGATGTTAGCCAAATTGACCAACGAGCAAATCATCGACAAAGTGGTACCGGTTTCTTCACCACGTGAAGCCGAGATGGCCAAGTTGCTGGAAAATATTTTCCGAAGTGTAAACATCGCACTCTTGAATGAACTGGCGCAACTTTGTGATCGTATGGGTAACATTGATATCTGGGAAGTTGTAGAAGCGGCGGCAACCAAACCATTTGGTTTCATGCCTTTTTATCCGGGCCCGGGAATTGGTGGTCACTGCATTCTCGTGGATCCATACTATCTGTCCTGGAAAGCCAAAGAGTACGATTTCCACAGCGACTTTATCGAACTGGCGGCGCGAACCAATGAAAATATGCCTTTTTATGTTATGGACTTGGTCATTCGCTCACTCAGCATAAATGGCGCTTCTTTAAAATCAGCCAAACTGCTATTTCTTGGCGTGTCATTTAAAAAAGATGTTGACGATATCCGCAACTCACCGGCTTTAAAACTGATGGATTTATTGCAACATCGGGGCGCTCAGAATATAACTTACAACGATCCGTATGTACCAAACTTAAAACTGGATGATCACAATTATGAATCATATAATCTGACAGACGAACTTATTGCAGAGGCTGATTGTGTGATTATGACTACCGCACATACTGAATACACCAAACAAGTCAAAAATATCGTAAAACACGCAAAGTTGATTGTTGATACCAGAAACATAACCAAAGATATCACGGCCGAACCAAACAAGATTGTACGCCTGGGGAGTTATAAATAATATAAAACGCTTATTTAAAATGCGTTTTGATAATCAATGAGCATGGGATAGATGGGGAAACACTCCAATGTCAATTAAATATGAATTGATCATATACTGGAGCAAGGAAGACAATGCATTTGTTGTTGAGGTACCGGAGTTGCCCGGTTGTATGGCAGATGGCGAGACATATGAGCAAGCTGTAACCAATGCTCGTCAAGTTATTGAAGAATGGATTGAAACCGCACGCAAACTCGGCCGCTCTATTCCAAAACCCAAGGGAAGATTAATGTATGCGTAGAGCAATTGGCTCCGACACCGTGAAAAATGAAGACATATAACAAATCAAAAACATAGTAATAAATGCTAAACTGACTATTGATACCAGAAATATAATCAAAAGTATCACAACCGAAACCAACAAAATTGTGCGATTCAGGAGTTATAAATAAAGTATGAGTTTCAAAAAAAGATTTGGGAGCATAATTGTAACACTTTGTATTCTTCTAACCTATAAAATTGCTTTACCGCAGAGCAACCTTTCATCTTTTTTAAATGAAAAGAAAAATGAAGAGAAAAAGGATGTTCGGTTGCCGTCTAAATCTTTTTTTGGCGACAAGCGAAAAAACGATCTACTAAAGAAAAAATCAACGTTCGACCTAACACTTGAGGCGCAATCCCTGGAAGCCGCGATTGATCCCGCAACATATATTGTAGGTCCCGGTGAT
>JAJDAE010000134.1 GCA_029262035.1 Candidatus Zhuqueibacterota bacterium | reverse complement strand
GTATAAAAAAAGCAAGAAAATAGTCGCTTAAAAATTTATTTTTTTTGGTAAGGATAAGAACAACAAAAAAGAGCGCTTGTGCGAAACCAATGAGGTAAATATTTTCCATAGAAGCCTTAGAAGTAAGCTTTTTAACTACCTAATTATTCTATATATAGTTCTTTCAAATTAAAAATAATATACTTTTTTTATTTTTCTAACTTGAATAATTCATAAACTTTAATTTGTTCATCTTAATTTGGAGTACATCGACTATGTCGATGTACGCCGACCATAGTCGGCGAAATTACGCGAGGGTTAATTTTTAAAATTGGCGTTAAAAGCAAGGTCATTACTTTTGGTAAGTTTATTCAGCGGCGCATTGACACAGTCAATGCACTCCTCATGTAACCACTATTTCCATATAGCTTATTTAGTATCCATCCGGAAAGTACCTTTCCCCGTCATTCCCGAACGCTTTAAGCGAGAATCCAACACGAACCATGAATGGATTCCCGACAAGAACATTCGGGAATGACGACCCCGGAGGGGCACTATTTACTGTCAAATTTAGATTTATGAATAATACAGGTTAATAACGTTATTGTAATTATCCCTGTCTGATAAATTCAAATATTTAAACAAATCGTTTAACAAATAAAACTGGTACGCTTATTGCTGAAATATGCAATGAGAATAAATTGTTAGGATGGATAAAAACAACGGATGGTCTATTTTTATACGTTTTAAATGAAAGGTGGTTAATAATGAACGCAAGGAGAATCAATCAAGCTGATTATATGTCTTTGCAACTTATGGAAATTGAGCAGCTAAGGGTAAACCTTTCACAACAATCACAAGACAAAATCACTTTTAATGAAGCGGCTACGCTTTGGTTTTCGCAAGGACGCGCCGATGTATTTAGGAAACGATTTCGGAGAGAAGACAAGTCGGGCATCGTAATTGCTTAACCTCTATACTTATGGAAAGGATTCCCCATGGCTCAGGAAAAAAACTTTTGGGATAACAAAATCAGGCTTCTTGAAAGTGCTGAAAACATACGTTATGTATTGTCCGCCAAGAAACGAAAAAGTGTTAGTTTTTACGAAGGATTTGCGATTCTTTTATCAAATGGGTACCTTGATCCAAAAATTGCGCCGGGGGAAAATGGAAAATATATTAATTGAACTAAACAGGCTTTTTATCGTTTGACTCATTTATAAATATCCTCGAAGTATATTCTCCTCAAAGCTTTACATATCTATCCGGGGATTTACTTTAAAAAAAACCTTGCAGCCTAAACGGGAGAACCATGGAATATTTTAGTGCCAAGGCAGGTATCTCTTTTTAGGGGTTCGATTTTGTTGATTATATTTTAAAAAAATAATTTTTATAAAAACCTCGGCACGCCTTAAGGAGGATTCATGTCAAAACTATCAAAACCTGTTACATCTCGAAATCTTATTTTGATTTTGCTCTCTATAATATTACTTTCTTTTTCAACCGAAAGCTCTGCCCAATTTGGCGATATATTCGGTTTTGGAAAGAATAAAGTACATTATAAAAACTTCAAATGGAATGTTATTAAAACCGAACATTTCGACCTGTTTTTTTATCCGGAAGAACGGCAGGCTGCTCTGGACGCTGCTGAGATTGCCGAAAGATCTTACGCTTACTTAAGCGAGACTCTCGATTATAAATTTAAACAGAAAATTCCTCTCCTCCTTTATGCATCGCACAATGATTTTCAACAAACCAATGCAATTCAAAGCTATATAAGCGAAGGAACCCAAGGCGTTACCGAGTCGCTTAAGGGCAGAATGATTTTACCTATAACCGGTTCCTACGGTCAATTTATCCATGTCTTAACCCATGAAATGGTTCATGCGTTTCAGTTCGATATAATGCTGGCAGATGGCCCTTCAGAAGCTATTCGCCGCTTTAATCCACCACTCTGGTTTATCGAAGGAATGGCAGAATATCTCTCCGTAGGTATGGATAACATCACACGCATGTGGATGCGAGATGGTGTTCTGAACAACACCCTCTTATCCATTCCCGAAATGACCTTTGTATTTGACATCCGTGTTTACCGCATGGGGCAGGCAATTTGGTATTATGTCGGTGAACGTTACGGCAAGGAAGTAGTTGGCAGAATTTTTAAAACAGCGCGGGCTACCGGTGACATAAACCGTGCATTTAAGGCACATACCGGACTCGATTTAGTTGAACTATCCAAAAGATGGCAGGATGACGCGCGTGCTCGTTATCTGCCGCAGGAAGTCGTTTTGGATAGACCTGAAGATGTTGCCACTCCCATCAAAGATCCCTGCCGCGATTGTACCGGCCTAAATATTGTGCCGTCACTTTCGCCGGATGGTAATGATTTAGCTTACATCGGCAACAAAGATTTCACACTCAACATGCTCCTGAGAAAGCTGGAAAAAACAGAAGATGGCGAAGGCTACGTCGATGAAGACCCAAAGAAAGTTGTTCGCAGCGGCAGCAGCCAAAGCTATGAGAGCCTGAGGTATTTTACCACTTCCATGAACTGGTCGCCAGACGGAAAGCGCTTTTCTTTTGTCTCAAAATCGGGAAAAAACGATGCAATCTATATTGTGGACTCTGAAAAAAGAGATGTTATCCGCAAAATTGCTTACCCAGGTGTAGCCGGAATGACAGCGCCAAGCTGGTCTCCGGACGGAAGCCGCATAGTTTTTGCAGGATTAACCGGAGGCATAACCAACCTGTTTTCCTCCACAGTGGAAGGGGACGATTTACAGCAATTAACTGACAACCGATATGCTCACTTACATCCTAAGTGGTCACCGGATGGTAAAAAAATCGCTGTAACAACCGACAGAGGGCCAAACACAAATATTGACAGCCTTATTTTCGGCAACTACAATATCGCACTTTTCGACCTTGAAACAAAGGAGGTTGAATTGCTGACCGAAACCGGTGGCAATCACATTAATCCGGTTTGGTCTCAGGATGGCAGCGAACTGCTGTTTATCTCAGACATGAATGGTATTCCGAACATATATTCTATTGAATTGGAAACAAGAGATATTTACCAAATTACCAATTTTGTTACTGGTATTAGCGGCATCATAACCGAAAGCCCTGCCATTACGCTTGCACCTGAGACCGGGAGATTGGCATTTAGCGCTTTTTCGGATGCAGGCTGGTACATTTATACTCTGGACGATTTTGAAAAAACAAAAATTGATAGCAACCTGACAGCCAGTGTTCTTGAGCCGTTGGAAGATCCAAATGCCAAATATCGTGATTACGCAAAGGCAGACAGCTCAGAATTTTTGTTGTCATCGTATAGTTCAAAAATGACACCGGATTTGGTTGTTGGTGGTGGTGCATTTGCAACCAACGTTGGCTTTGCAGGGCAAACCGCATTTTTATTCAGCGATATGTTAGGTGATAAAAACTTATTGATCCAGGCGGCGCTTTTCGGCGACCCGCTGGAATCAACCGTTATTGCAACCTATTTCAACCAGAAAAAAAGATTTAACTGGTCCTTCTCTGCTTTTCAATTCAGGAATGATTTTAATTTCCTTTCCACTACCGGACAGGGCGTAGAAACTCAAATTTTTCGTGGCGTTGGGATTGGCGGATCTCTTCCCTTTAGCCCTTTTACCAGACTCGAGATTAGCACCAACGCTTATTTTGTAGACAGAGACGTTTTCACTGTAGACTTTTTGGGGAATGTTGATGATTCAAATCTTGATAATGCTTTTTACATGGGTGGCGGCCTTTCACTGATTCGTGACACAGCATTTTGGGGCTTTTCAGCTCCAATATCCGGAACCCGTGCACGATTTAGTGTGAATCAAAATGTTGGCGACTTAAAATGGACGTCCGTTACAGCAGATTACCGAAAGTATTTCGCCATACATATACCCAGAATGTCGTTAGCTTACAGACTATTTGTGGGTTCCACATATGGCAGAGATAATAGAATTTTTGGATTAGGAGGACCGTTTACATTCAGAGGATTTGACTATGGTGCCCTGCGTGGTACAAATGCGGCCTTCCAAAATGTAGAATTAAGATTTCCGGTGTTTCCATTCTTGCCTATGCAGTACGATTTCATAACCGCAGTTGCTTTCTATGATGCGGCAAATGTCTGGGGTGAAACATTTATTTTCAAAGATTTCGATGTAACCCAGGCCACAAATAACTTTAATTTTAATGATTCCTTTACTTCATACGGATGGGGACTTCGCTTCAATTTAGGCGGCCTTTTGGTACTGCGCTGGGATTTCCCAATAAAGCATGAAAAGAGGGAGCCGGGTGTATTCTTCTCGATTGGAATAGACTATTAAAATCACCCAAATTTTCCCGAATAAAAAACGGGAACTTTTTTAAAATAATGTTCGTACAAGTTTTTCTTGAAAAGAGAGGGTCATTTGATTCTCTCTTTTCTTTTGTATGGGTGGTAAGTTGAACAAGACAGGAGAAATATTTTGCAAACAAAGCTAATTGCAATTTTTTCTATATGCACAATATTTTTATTAACACTTGGCGGTGCTTATTTATATTCCAGCCAAAAAAC